>NZ_JAALDN010000473.1 GCF_014144855.1 Dietzia maris
CGGCCGCGTCCCAGCCGGCGGCGGTGCCCCCGGCCGACGAGCCCGCGGCGCAGGAGTCGGAGAAGCCGGCCGCCGCGGAGGTCCAGCCGACCGAGAAGGCACCCGCCGAGAAGATCGAAGCGGCGCCGGTGCCGGCGGGTCCCACCCCACCGGCCAAGACGGTGAAGTTCGTCGAGAAGTTCCTGTCCCGGCACGGCGGCGCGGCGGACGTCGTCCTCCAGCCCGTGGGCCGCTGCGGGGTCCGCGTCACCCTGGTCGGCGCCGACGGCGTGCTGGGGGACACGATGGTCGACAGCCTGTCGCAGGCCGAGGCGGTCCGCGACGGGATCTCCGGCCTCACCGGATCGGACTGGACGCGCGAGCTGGTCTCGCGTACCGATGTCCCCGCCGGACACTGGAAGCGCATGGCCGGATCGGGCTCCCTGGTCTGACCTCCCGCGCGACAACAGCGGCCCCGCCGATCGGCGGGGCCGCCGTTGCTTCTTCGGTCGGCCTGGTGCGCGCCCCGAAGGGACCGGAGAGGACGCGCACCGGGCCATCACCCGTACAGAGGCGACGCGTACCCCGCGACCCTACCGGGGTCGGCGACCCTGTCAGGCCGGCACGCGGTCCCGGATGACCCCCGCCGCCCACAGGGCGCCGGTGACGGCGGTGATCGCACCCGCCAGGGTCACGTGCGCCACGACCAGTAGCTCGGGCACCCCGAGCTGGTACTGGGTGATCCCGATGACCGCCTGCGCCGCGATGAGTCCGATGAGGATCGTGCTCCGCCGGATCGCGGGGCCCTCCGTCCGCAGCGCGACGAGCCCGGCCAGCAACCCGATGAGCAGGCAGACGTAACCCACCATGAGTTCGGCGTGGAAGTGGACGAGCCACTGGATGGGCATCTGGAGTCGATCTGCCGCGGTGATGCGCGCGTCGCCGGCATGGGGTCCGGCCCCTGTCACCATCGTCCCGGTGGTGAGGACGCCGGTGAGCAGGACGGCCGACAGCACGGTCAGCCACGTCATCGGCTTGGGCATGACCCGCCGGGGCGGCGCGGTGTCGGCCTCGCCGATGCGGACGAAGAGGACGGCGGCGAGCCAGGCGAGGATCATCGAGGGCAGCAGGTGCAGCGCGACGGTCCACCACGCGAGGCCGGCCAGGACGGTGATCCCGCCGATCACGGCCTGGGCGAGGATGCCCGCCGGCATGGCCCAGGCGAGGACCTTGAGGCCGCGGCGGCGCCCGGCGCGGTACACCGCGAGGAGCAGCGCCACGGCGACCGCCGCCAGGACGAAGGTGAGCAGGCGGTTGCCGAACTCGACCGCCTGGTGCAGCGCCGGTGCGGCGCCGGGGACGGGCACGAAACTGGCCTCGTTGCACTGCGGCCAGGTCTCGCAACCCAGACCGGAGGCGGTCACGCGCACGGTGACGCCGGTGGTCATGATGCCGATCTGGGCGATGACGCTGGCGAGCGCGACGCCCTTCTGGACCCGGATCGACGGAACGGGCAGGCGGGACAACGGTCCGGTCGGTCGCCCGGGGTCGCTCGCGGCCGGGGTTCCGGAGGTCGGGGCGTGCGATGTCGAGGTCACGGCCCCGATTCTAGGCCGCGGCGCGCCGGGGTCTGCTATCAGGTGAACGAGAAGTGACGCACGGCAAATCCGCCGCACACGGCCGTCCAGAGGACCAGGGACAGCGCGGCCAGGGCGGGGACGCCACCGGCGAGCGCCGTGCCCAGCGCGGAGGTCAGCGCGTAGGAGGGGACGACGACGAGGAGGTCGGCCACCGCGGAGGGGAGATCGACCACCCCGATCGCGAGTCCGGCGCCCCCGATGAGGACGAACCAGATGAGGTTGGCCAGGGCCAGGACGATCTCCGCACGCAGGGTGCCCCCGAGTAGGAGCCCCATGGCGGAGAACGCCACCGATCCCAGGGCGATCACGAGCGCCCCCAGCGCCAGCCCCGGGAGTTCGGGCCGCCATCCCAGCAGCGCCGCGATGACGCCGAGGACGACCGCCTGGCCGGCCACCAGCACGAGCGTCGCGAGGATCTTGCCGAGGATGATGACCGCCGGCGGCAGGGGGGTGCCCCCGAGACGTTTGAGGGCGCCGTACCGGCGGTCGAAGCCCACGGCGATCGCCTGGCCGGTGAAGGCTGTCCCCATGACGGAGATGGTCAGTACCGCGGTGATCGCGTGATCGACCCGCGGATCCGGTACCGCACCGAAGTCGATCGCGGTGAGGCCGAAGAGGATGGCGACGGGGATGACCAGGGCCACGAGGAGCTGTTCACCGTTGCGCAGGAACAGGGCCAGCTCCATACGGGTCTGGGCGGCGGTCATCCGGGCCGGGGACGCCGGCGCCGACGGGCGGGCGAAGGTGCCGGGGGCGAAGCGGTTGCCGCCGGTCTGGGTGTGGGTCATCGCAGTTCCCGTCCGGTCAGGTCGAGGAAGACCTCCTCGAGACTCCTGGTGCGGGTGGCCAGGGAGGTGAGTTGGACGCCGGCACGCTCGAGGGCTGCACACATGGCGGTCATGAGTTCGGGGGAGACCGGGCCGTGGACCTCGAGGACGCCGGCGGCGGTCCCCGCCGCGACCGTGTGCTCCCCACCGAAAACGCCGGCGAGCAGCGACGGGGACACCTCGCCGTCGACGACGAGGGTGACGCCCTCCGCGGTCCCGGCGCGTTCGAGTTCGGCGGGCGTCCCGGAGGCGACGCGTCGGCCGTGGTCGACGATCACGACCTCGTCGGCGAGCGAGGCCGCCTCGTCCATGAGGTGGGTGGTGAGCAGCACCGCGGCGCCGTCGCGACGCAGCGCGTGTACGAGGTCCCACACGGCCCGGCGTGACTGGGCGTCGAGGCCGGCGGTCGGCTCGTCGAGGAAGACCAGCTCCGGCCGGCCGATGACCGCGATCGCCAGGGACAGCCGCTGTTGTTGGCCGCCGGACAGGCGCCGGTACGGGGTCCGGACGTGCTCGGTGAGCCCGAGTTCGCCCAGCAACCAGTCCGGATCGAGGGGATCGGCGTAGTAGGACGCCACCAGCCGGAGCATCTCGCCCACCCTGGCGGCGGGGTAGGAGCCGCCGCCCTGGAGCATCATCCCGATGCGGCTGCGGACCCGCTGGCGATCGATGACCGGGTCCAGGCCCAGCACCCGCACGGTGCCCGCGTCGGGACGGGCGAATCCCTCGCAGATCTCGACCGTGGTGGTCTTGCCCGCCCCGTTGGGTCCCAGCAGGGCCATGACCTGCCCGCGCTCGAGTCGCAGGTCCAGGCCGGCGACGGCGGTGGTCGCCCCGAACCTCTTGACGAGCCCCTCGACGTGCAGCGCGGGCGTATCCGTCGGAGAGGTCACGGGATCCGAGTGTAGGCCGGTCCGGCTAGCGGAAGCGCAACAGCCCCGGCCACCGGAACAGTGCGACGAGCAGGACGGCGACCACCGCCACGGTCGCCGCCCAGGCCTGGACGGTCACGAACGGGGGCAGTCCCGCACCCGGCGGGAGGGTGAAGCAGGCCAGCACCGCGCTGACGGCGACCACCGGGAGGCGGAATTCCACCCGTGAGGCCCACGCGGCCAACGGGACCAGCGCCCACAGGACGTACCAGGGCTGCACGACGGGGAAACACAGGACGATCGCGGCCATGGACACCCCCAGCCCGCCGACCGGGTTGATCCGACCCGCCTGGACCGCGAACAGCATGCGGACGGTGAACGCGCCGGCCGCGACCAGGGCGGCGGTCTGCACCATGACGAGGATCTGTTCGGTGTGGTCCCCGAGCCCGAGATACTGTCCGATCCCGCCGACGATCACACCGAGCGCGGTGGGCGGGGAGAGCCAGCTGCGCAGCGAGGTGGCCGCCCCGAGTTTGGTGATCCAGCCGAGGCCGGACGAGGTGACAACCATCGCCGCCCCGGTGGTCACACCGCTCACCGCCACCATGACCGACGCCGCGCGCAGGGTGGCGGACCAGCTCGCACCCCACCGGCGCGCCAGGGCCATGCCGATGAACCCCAACGCCACCACGGTGGGGAGTTTGACCAGGGCCGACCCGGTGACCAGGACGGTGCCCAGGATGAACAGCGAGGTGGTGCGCCACCCGGATCCGGGGGCGTCCACCGCGCGGAGCGCCAGAACCAGTCCGACCGCCAGCAGGCCCATCATCAGCGCCTCGGAGTGGATGCCGGAGACGAGGTGGAACAGGACCAGGGGGTTGGCCACGGCCAGCCAGAGGGCGGCGACGTCGGACACGCCGCAGTACTCGGCGAGCCGTGGGACGGCCCAGCCCAGCATGAGGATCCCGATCACGGCCACGACCCGGTGCAGGATGGTCCCGGCCACCACGTCGTCGCCGGTGAGCCCGTGGATGATCTTCTGCACCCCCAGGAACAGCGGTCCGTACTGGTTGGGCGTATCGCGCCAGATGTCCGGGACGTTGATGGTGAGCGCGTGGGAGGTCCCCAGTGCAGGGACCGGTCCGAGTTCGTAGGGATCGTCGAGCTCGTTGCCGATCGCTCCCTGTGCCAGGTAGCTGTAGACGTCCCGGCTGAACATCGGCGGCGCCAGCGCGAGGGGGAGCGCCCATGACGCGATCACCCGGTCGAGCGTCGCGCGGTCGATCCGACCACTGATCCGGCCCCGCCGATCCCGCCCGAGCACGTACGGGGCGAGCAGCAGCCAACACAGGGTCACCGTGACCATCCCCGCCATGACGACCGTCATCGAGGACTGCTGCAGGCGCAGCCACAGGCCGAACAGTCGCTCGCCGGCGATCGGGTTCTGCAGGACGGGCAACGCGCCGGCCCCGAGCGCCCCGATCGCCATCGCCACGGCGGCGGTGGTGCCGATCAGACGGATGCGGCGCAGGCGGGCCATCTCCGCGGACAACGGGGACCCGGTGGACAGTTCCTGCGCGTGGAGGCGGGAGGTGACCGACCCGGCACCACGCCTGGGGTAATCGCGTGCCACAGTCCCGACCCTTCCTCCACCGCCGCTGTCGTCGCACACCTCACCCCGGCGGCGCTCCCGGGGGTGGGGGGAATATTTCCGAAACAGAAGTGTTGCGTAATATCAGGAGGTGCGTCCCGACCGGGCGCACCGAGCATAACCGGAAGGGAGTGGCGTATGAGCGTGCAGCACGTGTTCGAGAGCAGCACGCGGCCCGACACCCGCTCGTCGATCCGGGAACTCCTGTTGGAGCGCGGAGCACTCACCGCCGTCGAGATCGGACACGAGCTGGGGCTCACCGCCGCCGGTGTCCGGCGACACCTGGACCATCTGGTCGAGGCCGGCGAGGTGGAGGCCGTCCGTTCGCGGCCGGCGGGAACCCGCGGTCGCCCGGCCAAGGCGTTCCAGATGACCGTCTCCGGTCGCAGCACCGCCCGCCACGGGTACGACCACCTGGCGGTCGAGGCCCTGACCGCCCTGCGTCGAATCGGCGGCACGGCCGCGGTCACGGAGTTCGCCCGCGAGCGGGTGCGCTCGGTGATCGGTCACGTCCGTCCGGCCGAGGGCCCGCACGACGTCGAGCGCGCCGCCACGGACATCACCACCGCGCTGTCCGGTGCCGGCTACGCGTCCTCCGTAGAGGAGGCGGGCACCGGCCTGCAGATCTGCCAGCACCACTGCCCGGTGTGGAACGTCGCCTCCCGGTTCCCCGAACTGTGCGCTGCCGAGCAGGAGGTGGTGTCCGAGATAGTGGGCACCCACGTCCAGCGGCTCGCCACCATCGCGGGCGGAAACTGCGCCTGCACCACCAACATCCCGACCGGGACCGTGACCGTGAGTGACCTCGCGGCCACGATCCCTGCACCGGCCGACGCGTCCGCGTCGGCACCGACCGCCGAAAGGACAGTGCGATGACCATCACCCCCGATCAGGTGACGGCCGACGTCACGGAGCCGACCACCGATGAGGAACGAATCGCCTCCATCGGCCAGTACAACTACGGCTGGCACGACTCGGACGACGCCGGTGCCACCGCGCAGCGCGGCCTGTCCGAGGCGGTCGTGCGTGACATCTCCGCCAAGAAGAGCGAATCCGACTGGATGCTCTCCAAGCGGCTCAAGGCCCTGAAGATCTTCGACAAGAAGCCGATGCCCACCTGGGGTTCGGATCTGTCCGGTATCGACTTCGACAACATCAAGTACTTCGTCCGTTCCACGGAGAAGCAGGCCACCAGCTGGGAGGACCTGCCCGAGGACATCAAGAACACCTACGACAAGCTCGGCATCCCCGAGGCGGAGAAGCAGCGGCTCGTGGCCGGCGTCGCCGCGCAGTACGAGTCCGAGGTGGTCTACCACCAGATCCGTGAGGACCTGGAGAGCCAGGGTGTCATCTTCATGGACACCGACACGGCGCTCAAGGAGCATCCCGAGTACTTCGAGGAGTACTTCGGCTCGGTCATCCCCTCCGGTGACAACAAGTTCTCCGCCCTCAACACGGCCGTCTGGTCCGGTGGCTCGTTCATCTACGTCCCGCCGGGCGTGCAGGTGGACATCCCGCTGCAGGCGTACTTCCGGATCAACACCGAGAACATGGGCCAGTTCGAGCGGACGCTGATCATCGTCGACGAGGGCGCCTACGTCCACTACGTCGAGGGCTGCACCGCGCCGATCTACAAGTCGGACTCCCTGCACTCCGCGGTCGTCGAGATCGTCGTCAAGAAGGGCGGCCGGTGCCGCTACACGACCATCCAGAACTGGTCGAACAACGTCTACAACCTCGTCACCAAGCGTGCCCGTGCCGAAGAGGGCGCCACCATGGAGTGGATCGACGGCAACATCGGCTCCAAGGTGACGATGAAGTACCCGGCGGTCTGGCTGACCGGTGAGCACGCCAAGGGCGAGGTCCTCTCCGTGGCGTTCGCCGGTGAGGGCCAGCACCAGGACACCGGTTCCAAGATGCTGCACCTGGCGCCCAACACGTCCTCGAACATCGTCTCCAAGTCGGTGGCTCGGGGCGGCGGGCGGTCCGCGTACCGCGGTCTGGTCCAGATCAACGCCGGCGCGAAGGGCTCGAAGTCCAACGTCGAGTGCGACGCGTTGCTGGTCGACAACATCAGCCGGTCCGACACCTACCCCTACATCGACATCCGGGAGGATGACGTCACGCTGGGGCACGAGGCCACGGTCTCCAAGGTGAGCCAGGACCAGCTGTTCTACCTCATGAGCCGCGGCCTGGCCGAGGACGAGGCGATGGCCATGATCGTGCGTGGTTTCGTCGAGCCGATCGCCAAGGAACTCCCGATGGAGTACGCGCTCGAGCTCAACCGCCTGATCGAACTGCAGATGGAAGGATCGGTGGGCTGACCACCATGACCGACACCACCGCACCCGAGACCGGGTCCACCCCGGCACCCCTGACGGACCGCTACGGCGTCCCCGTCGACGCCACCAAGGGCGACCAGTTCTCGTCGTTCGACGTGGGCGCCTTCGAGGTACCCAGCCACAAGGACGAGATCTGGCGGTTCACCCCGCTGCGTCGTCTGCGCGGTATCCACGACGGCTCCAACATCACCGCGACCGGTCGCCTGCTGGCGTCCGTCGCCGAGCACGACGGTCTGACCGTCGAGACGGTCGCCATGGACGACAAGCGCGTCGGCGAGGCCGGGGCACCCCGCGACCGCGTCGCCGCACAGGCGTTCAGCTCCGCCTCCGAGGCCACCGTCATCACGGTCGCCAAGGAGACCGTGATCGACGAGCCCGTCTACGTGACCGTCGACGGCCCGGGCGAGGGCGAACTGGCCTACGGCCACACCCAGGTCCGCCTCGAGGCGTTCGCCAACGCCACGTTCGTCGTGGACCAGCGTGGCGGCGGAACGATCGCCGAGAACGTCGAGTTCATCGTCGGCGACTCCGCCCACCTCGAGATCGTGCTCATCCAGGACTGGGACGACGACGCCCTGCACCTCGCGGGTCACCACCTGCAGGTCGGCCGCGACGCGACACTGACCTACACGACGGTGACGTTCGGTGGCGAGCTCGTGCGCGTCTCCCCGTTCGCACGGTTCACCGCCCCCGGCGGCACGGTCACCCTCAACGGCCTGTACTACGCCGACGACGGGCAGCACCTCGAGCACCGTCTTCTCGTGGACCACTCGGAGCCCAACTGCACCTCGCGGATCCTCTACAAGGGTGCGCTGCAGGGCGACGCCAAGTCGAGCCTGCCGGACGCACACACCGTGTGGATCGGTGACGTGCTGATCCGCGCCCGGGCCGTGGGCACCGACACGTATGAGATGAACCGCAACCTTGTACTCACCGACGGTGCCCGCGCCGACTCGGTCCCGAACCTGGAGATCGAGACCGGCGAGATCGCCGGTGCGGGCCACGCCAGCGCCGTGGGACGGTTCGACGAGGAGCAGTTGTTCTACCTCATGTCCCGGGGCATTCCCGAGGACGTCGCACGGCGACTCGTGATCCGCGGGTTCTTCGGCGAGGTGATCAACCGCATCGGCGTTCCGGAGGTGCGCGAGCGGATCACCGAGGCCGTCGAGTTGGAGCTGGAGTCCTCCGGCATCTGACGAGCCCCGCCAGTACATCCCCCACGACTTCTCACACAGATTGCGAGCACTACCCATGACCACTCTCGAGATCAAGGGCCTCACGGCCCGCGTCGCCGCGACCGAGGACTCTCCCGAGACCGTCGAGATCCTCAAGGGAGTCGACCTGACCATCGAGTCGGGCCAGACCCACGCCATCATGGGGCCGAACGGCTCCGGCAAGTCCACCCTCGCCTACGTCATCGCCGGCCACCCCAAGTACGAGGTCACCGGCGGCACCGTGACGCTCGACGGCGAGGACGTCCTGTCGATGGAGGTCGACGAGCGGGCCCGCGCCGGCCTGTTCCTGGCCATGCAGTACCCGACCGAGATCCCCGGGGTCTCCACCGCGAACTTCCTGCGCTCCGCGGCCACCGCCGTCCGCGGTGAGGCCCCCAAGCTCCGCCACTGGGTGAAGGAGGTCAAGGAGGCCATGTCCGACCTCGACTTCGACCCGGCGTTCTCCGAGCGCAGCGTCAACGAGGGATTCTCCGGCGGCGAGAAGAAGCGTCACGAGATCCTGCAGCTGGACCTGCTCAAGCCGAAGATCGCCGTGCTCGACGAGACCGACTCCGGCCTCGACGTGGACGCGCTTCGCGTGGTCTCCGAAGGTGTCAACCGCTACAAGGCGGAGGAGAACGGCGGCATCCTCCTCATCACGCACTACACCCGCATCCTGAAGTACATCACCCCCGACAAGGTCCACGTGTTCGTCGACGGCCGCGTCGCCGCCTCCGGTGGTGCAGAACTGGCCGACGAGCTCGAGGCGAACGGGTACGAGAAGTACCTGACGCCGGCGAACGCCTGACCGGACAGCTGGGAGAACATGACCTCGACCCTCGATCTCACCGCCGTGCGCTCGGATTTCCCGATCCTGCAGCGCACGGTCCGTGACGGAAAGCCCCTGGTCTACCTCGACTCCGGGGCGACCTCGCAGCGCCCGATGCAGGTGTTGGACGCGGAGCGGGACTTCCTGCTGCACTCCAACGCGGCGGTCCACCGCGGTGCGCACCAACTCGCCGAGGAGGCGACGGACGCCTACGAGGGCGCCCGTGCCGACATCGCGCGGTTCGTGGGTGCCGACGTCGACGAGCTGGTCTTCACCAAGAACGCCACCGAGGCGCTCAACCTCGTGGCCTTCGCCCTTGGTGACCAGCGCTTCGGCGAGTACGCGGTGGGCCCCGGGGACGAGGTCGTCATCAGCGAGCTCGAGCACCACGCGAACCTCGTGCCGTGGCAGGAGCTATGCCGACGCACCGGCGCCACGCTGCGTTGGTACGGCATGACCGACGACGGTCGGATCGACCTCGACTCGCTCGAGCTCACCGACGCCGTCAAGGTCGTCGCACTGACCCACCAGTCCAACGTCACCGGCGCGGTGACGGACGTCGCCCGCGTGGTGGAGTCCGCCCGGGCCGTCGGCGCGCTCGTCGTGCTGGACGCCTGCCAGTCGGTGCCGCACATGGCGGTGGACTTCCACGCCCTCGGCGTCGACTTCGCGGCGTTCTCCGGCCATAAGATGCTCGGGCCCACCGGCATCGGCGTCCTCTACGGCCGGCGCGAGTTGCTGCGGGCCATGCCCCCGGTCCTCACCGGCGGGTCGATGATCTCCACCGTCACCATGGAGGAGACGACCTACGCCGACCCGCCCCAGCGATTCGAGGCCGGGGTGCCCATGGTGTCCCAGGCGGTCGGGCTCGCCGCGGCGGTGCGCTACCTCGAGCGGGTCGGGATGGAGACCATCGCCCGCCACGAGGAGTCCCTCACCGTGGCCGCGCTCGACGCCCTCGGCCAGATCCCGGGGATCCGGATCGTCGGCCCGACGGACATGGTCTCGCGCGGCGGCGCCGTCTCCTTCGTCGTGGACGGCATCCACGCCCACGACGTGAGCCAGGTGCTCGACGACGACGGTGTGGCCGTCAGAGTGGGGCACCACTGCGCGTGGCCGCTGCACCGGCGTCTCGGCGTGCAGTCCACCGTGCGGGCCTCGTTCGCGCTGTACAACACCCTCGACGAGGTCGAGGCTCTCGCGAGGTCCCTGCGCCGGGCCCAGCAGTTCTTCGGAGTGGAAGGGGCACTCACGTGAAACTCGAGCAGATGTACCAGGAGGTCATCCTCGACCACTACCGCCGTCCGCAGCACAGCGGACTGCGGGAGCCCTTCGGCGCCGAGGTGCACCACGTCAATCCCACTTGTGGCGACGAGCTGACACTGCGGTTGCGGTTGTCCGACGATCTCGCCACCGTGGAGGACGTGTCCTACGACGCGCAGGGATGTTCCATCAGCCAGGCCTCGACCTCGATGATGGCCGAGTTGCTGGTCGGCCGTCCCGTGGCGGAGTCGCTGGAGGTGGTCGACGCCTTCCAGGCGATGATCTCCTCCCGCGGACAGGACGAGGGCGACGAGGAGATCCTCGACGATGCCGTGGCGCTGGCCGGGGTGTCGAGGTACCCCGCGCGCGTCAAGTGCGCACTGCTGGGCTGGATGGCGTTCAAGGACGCCCTCGGCCGACAGACCGAACACCATCAGGAGTGAGTGACATGACCGAGCAGATGACCCCTGCCAACGATCCGTCGGTCGACGAGTCCGCGTCGACCGAGGAGAACGCCACCCCGGCCGGAACCGTCTACAACGGCGAGTTCCGCCCCGACCCCAACCGGCCGGAGCAGTCCGAGGAGGACCTGGCCCTCGTCGCGGACCTCGAGGAGGCCATGCGCGACGTGGTCGACCCCGAGCTCGGGATCAACGTGGTCGACCTCGGGCTGGTCTACGACATCTGGGTTCGCCCGGGTGAGACCGAGGGCTCGACGATCGCCCGCGTCGACATGACGTTGACCTCCGCGGCCTGCCCCCTGACGGACGTCATCGAGGATCAGGCCCGCAGCGCGACGATCGGCGCCGATCTCGTCAACGACCTCGAGCTCAACTGGGTCTGGATGCCGCCGTGGGGACCGCAGATGATCACCGACGACGGCCGCGAGCAGCTCCGCGCCATCGGCTTCACGGTGTAGCCGCGCCCCGGTCACGCGACAGAGCGCCCGCCCCCTCGAGAGGGGGCGGGCGCTCTTCGTGTCCGGGTCGTTCTTCCGGCTGGGGGCCAGACGACCTGATTGGCTGTTCCGTTCACCGGCCGTTTACGCTGAATACATGTCTCGCCCCGCTGACCGACCGTCAGACCGTCCGGTCGGCGGACCCTCCGGTGGCCCGATCGACACCCCGTCGGATGAGGACCGCGGCGCGGCGGACGCCGCGGCCGGTTCTCAGGACCGGGCCCGGACGATGAGTCTCACCAAGGCGACCGCGTGGGTCGTGCTGCCCCCGTCGATCCTGCTCGCGCCGCTGTCCGGCTTCCTGCTCCTCATGGTCCACCGCACGGGCAGCGACCAGCCCTGGCACACCTGGAACCTCCTGTGGACGGCCTTCGACATCGGCGCCGAGGGCAACATCGCGGTGTGGTTCGCCTCGACGATCTGGCTCCTCGTCGGTATCTTCGCCGCCCTCGCCGCTCTCACCGCCGACAGGTTCTGGAAGTCGTGGTGGCTCTTCGCCGTGGTCGGCGTCACCGCCTCGGTGGACGAGGCCTCCGCCCTGCACGAGCGATTGTTCGTGGTGGGGGACAGGATGGCCCCGTACCTGCCGTTCGACACCTTCTACAACTGGGTGATCCCCGGCGCGATCATCGCGCTGGTCGTCGGAGCGCTGCTGATCCGCCTCGTGTTGGCGCTGAAGCGTCGGGTGGTTCTCGCACTGATCCTCTCGGCCGTGGTCTTCCTGACCGGCGCGATCGTCATCGAGAGCCTGACCGGTCTCGTCCACCGCGCGGACGCCGGCATGTCGACGCCCTATCTCGTCCTGATGTACATCGAGGAGACCTTCGAACTCGTGGCCGTGGCCGTCGCGGCCGTGGCACTGTCGACCATGTTCCACCTCTCGCGGCGTCCGGGCGGCCTGTCACTCACCTTCGACGGGTACCGTCCGCGTTCCGGCTGAGGTGATCGGTACACCCCCGCCCGACGTACGAGCCGACGGGCGCAGCACCGCCGCGACCATCCCGGACTTGTTCCGGGCGGGCATGGAGAACCACATGCCCCACATGGCGGCGGCCACCTGGTAGGAGGGGCTGGCGGCGTCGAGGAACCAGCGCTGACGGCGACCGTCGAGTCGACCGAAGGCGTTGAACAGCGCCCGCAGGGTCCCGTCATCGGCCCGCAGGAGGACACGCAGTCCGACACCGTGGAGGGCCGTGCTCAGCGGCGACCGCGGTGCCGGCAACGGGTATCCCGCCTCGATCGCGTGCACCGCCGCCGGCACCGCCGCCAACATCGCCGCCACCGAGTACCCCGTCGCCGCGTGCCCGTGGCCACCGGCGGTCCCGAACGCCTCGACCCGCGGGTCCTCCGGCAGCCCGGG
>NZ_JAALDN010000474.1 GCF_014144855.1 Dietzia maris
CCACGTCCGTAGACACTGGAACCTAAATCCAGTACACGACCTCTGTTAGCTACGTTTACCCAGGTCAGCATATGCAGCTCGTAACAGAGGTGGGGCGGGGTGACACGAGTTGTGTCAACTATGTGTCACATTGCCCCCGACTCAAGGGGTGGGGTTGGTCCATGCCAGGAGCAACGCTGGCTCCCAGCGCACGAGGTCGAGCACGTCGAACGCGGTCAGCTCGTCCGAGTCCAAGTCGTTGGTGTCCATACCTGTATGACGTGTCGGATGGGCGGACGGTTCCACGTGAGTGGGCGGAGGTCCGAGAGCTACTTGCCTACGGGATCAAGCCACCGAGACGGGTACCCGTCGGGCGATTGCGGCGCGGCCGAATCAGGGTCAGTCTTGGACTGGATTACCTCGCGAGGGTTGGCTCCATCGCTCGGCCCTATATATCCAGCTGTCTCAAGTTGGTCCATTATTCGAGCAGCCCTGGCATACCCAATAGCTAGGCGCCGCTGCAAGAATGAAGTTGACGCACGCCCTTCCTTTCGAAGCAAATGGAGGGCGGTGGGCGCGAGCTCGTCACCTATAAACGGATCGTGTGGCGGTTCAGACTTTGACGCATCCGCCACCTGCCGTAAAGGAGCGGCAACTTCTAATTGCTGCTGACTAAATGACTTAAACTGATCAGCTAAAGCTGCCAGATTAGCTGTCAGTGTTTCGATGCTATGGGAGAGCGATCGAAGTTTTGACGAGTTGTCAGAATGTTCGGAATCCAGCCGAGCAAGCAACGTTTCTGTCGTCACCTGCTGGTTCAGAAAAGCAGGCTGGCGATGAGCTGCCAAGTCCACTACCAGCTGCAATGCTTGCCCTTGAGTCAGCACGAACCATTCGTTCTGAGCTTCAGCCCTATACTCTCGCAGCCGAACATGAATCGCACTTTCAGCCTCTTCTGCATTCTCCAGGAAGCGTGTTGCAACAAGCTCAACCTTGAAAGGGTTCGATGTTCTGATCGAAGAGAGCCTCGAGTTCACATTGACCGCCACTCCTATTTTGTAATAATTCTCACCACCTCGCATAATGTATACATGTTTCATGAAGATAGTATAACCACTCCCCCACACAAGCTACAACGTTGAAATACCTTGGATTGGTGGCGTTACTTAGCTTTTTTCGACTTTTAGGTAGGGCAGGGGACACCCCAGAACAGGGGTCGACCCATAAATCGCACAAACGAACAGAAAGACCCCTCTCTCCATCGAAAGAGGGGTCTTTAGTGGCGTCGAACGATTACTTCGAAGCGTCGTACGCATCCAAAATTTCTTGTCGCACCCTTCCTCGAGCGCTCACCTCATACCCGTTCTCCTCAGCCCACGCCCTGACTCGAGCGAGCTCCTCGGTACTCCGACCCGATCCGCTGGCCGCCCTCTGACGGGGGCGCGATGCGTTCGACAACTTCTTGCCGGCCTTGATGTACGGATCAAGCGCAGCTTCGAGCTCTTCGATGTTTTCGTTGCTCAGGTCCAGCTGGTACGACGCGCCCTCGTAGCCGATGACGACCCGGCGGCCTTCACCGTCTGCGATCTCCTCACCGGAAATATCATCGATGAGTATGCGAATAACTTTTTCAGCCATGCCATCACTATATGCATAAGCGACTTGTTCACGCTACAAGGCGCTTTGAATACTTAAGTTATACAAAGTACGCCCCGATGACTTCGGGGCGCTCCTGCGTTGAACTGTGCAGCCGTAGGGCTATTGAACGCCCTCGATCTGCGGCGTGCGCTTCTTCACGTACTTACCGAGCTTGCCAACTTGATGGTACGGGTCAAATTGTGTTGCGTTCATGGCGTCGAACACATTCAGTAGGTGAAGAGCCGTCGCGCCTACCGCAGCTATAGCCGCTGCCCGCGTCGCTGGCTTCTCGAGCATCGTGTCGGCGCGTTCGCTCAGTAATTCTCCTTCCGGACAAAGAACCTCCCACGCCACCACGCTGGCACCAAGAACGCCCCAGGCGATCGAGCTTGGCCGCGGGCGTTCCACGTTACTGCCTCGACGAGTTAAGACTGACGACTTTGCTGGTGTACTGGTTATAGGCGAGTGCCGCCACCACCGCGATCACCAGCGCCGAACCGGCCAGCTCCGCAAGACCTGCCACATTCATGTTTGGCTTCACCACTACGACTGCCGCGATAATCGACACGATGCCGTTCACCCATGCCGGGTACTTACTTGTGAATTGTACGGGCACGAGCTTCAGCAGCTCCGTGATGATCAGTACCGCGGCTGATGCCAGTACCGTTGCTTCAGTTAGTAGTTCCATATCACCTCCTTCGATGACTTAGTTGTTGGCCGGGCATTAATCGCACTCGGCATAGTTGTCTCGCCCGTGGCACCGGTAGCCCATGAGCGACTTGCGGCAAAGTCGTAGCTTGTGCCAGAACGCCGCGCTCACGACTTACCTCCGCCCACCCAGCCCCGCACCGTGTTGATCAGCGCCGTCAGGAAGTTGTCGGCTTCACGTTTCGCCTTCGCCTGTTCCTCCTCGATCGCCTTCGCCTTCGCATCAGCCTCCTGCGCTTTCCTGCGCTCTTCGGCAGCCTGCGCCTGCGCAGAGTCCATGGCCTTAGCTAGATCGTTGGCCTTCTTGGTGGCCTCGTCGAGCTGAGCCTTGGTTGGTCGTGATCCCAGCGACTTCACCTGCGCCTGTAGGTCATAGATCTGTTGCTGCCATTTGTCCTTACGCGCCAGCTCTCCTAGTACTTGGTCGGATAGAGCCTGGTTAGAGTTCTCGTGATCGCTCCACTCTTCGACAACGGTCCACGGGTCGCGACCCACGATCGCTCTGAAGACTGGATCACTCATATCCCAGTTGCCGACTAGCTGACGGTGCAGCCTGCCGAATCGCCACTTCCAGTTGCTTGCATTTTCAATCTTTCGCACATTCACCTCCTTCTTTTTCTCAATTACGCGCGTACCGCCGATCCCCTCACTCCAGCCGATATACGTCATCCGGTAGATGCGTTCGACGTCGCCGATTGAACCGAGCACGTCATGCTTGTTGATAGCGGCGTTCGCCTGGGTCCACGGCGAGCTGTAGACCACACCGTCCTTGTAGATCGCCACATGGCCGTATCGGGCGCCGTTCCAGTAGCCGTCGAACCAGATCGGCACGTACACGCCCTTCGGGATGTTCCAATCATCGTGGTTGAACACCGTGTTCCTGTTCCACCCGTCCAACGCGTAGGAGCCTGACCAACCGGCCCCGAAAGCGTTCTGCACGTACTCGAGGCACATCCCAATGCGAGCAGAGGTGTTAATGTTCGGCGCTTTGACTTGTCGGTAGCTCACGCCGCTACCTCCACGCACCCTTCGGCCTGAGCCCACGCAGGTACGCGGTAGAGATTGCGATAGGCGCTGTCCGCCTCATCGGTGTACTTCCAGGCGATGTAGTTGACCGGTAGAGAGTTTGCAGTTCGGATCACGCAGCCGATGACAGGTGTGCGGCCACTTGCGCCAGGTGCTCCTACGGGGCCAGTCTCGCCTCGCGGGCCGATTGGTCCTGCGTCTCCGCGATCGCCCTTCTCGCCGCGGATGGAAGCGCCGTCGTTGCCAGCAGGGCCGCGCAGCCCTTGCTCACCCCGTACTGATTCTCCCCGCTCACCTTGCGGTCCCGCCTCGCCACGGATCGATTGCCCATCACGGCCTGCCGGTCCACGCTCCCCGCGGAGCCAAGTCAGGAAGTCCAGCTCAGTGCCCCGGTAGCCATTCGTTCGCCAGATCTCATACGCGCTCTTACCCGGTGGCCCATCTTCGCCATTCCTGCCAGGCGTCGCGACTGTCAGCGGCTCTTTGCCGGCCTTTTGGAGCTCGTCGACCCGCTGGTAGTTCGTGACCATCACCCAAGTCATGCAGCTCAGGATCACGAGGAGGAAGGTGGGGAAGAGGAGTCGTCGCGCCTTCATTGCACACCCCCCTTGGCTGAGTTGACGATCAACTGCCACAAGGTGACGGCGAGCATGGGGATTACGGCAGTGACCAGGGTCCACACCACGCGGCTGTAGTTCCCGAGAGTCTTCTCAAGCGACGCAATCTTGCTGTCGCGCTTCTGCAGCTCGAGCTTTAGCTCAGGCCTGGTCGGGTAGGTCTGACTCTGGTTGACGATGAGCTGCTTGAGCTCCTCCTGGGTTCGTACGACCGCGTCAATCTTCTCGGCCAGGGCATTGACCTGGTAGACCTTCGCAGGTTTTTCACTTTCGTCTTGGGAGGAGCGGACACTGGTTGTCATGCTATCCCCAGGCGGTTACGTTCCAAATACGAAAGTTTGCGCCAGCATCGGTAGTTACGTTTACCGTCACGCCATCTGAGTCAAAACTCGTCACTGACCCATGATAGATATTTGCCGCGCCGGAAGTTGCCACGAACGTTCCATTGGTACCGTAAATAGTTCTAAAAGAACCCGTTCCCGAAGACGATGCGGAAAAGTTCTGCACAATAGGCGACCCGTCAACAGCAGTTCCAGATGCTTGAAAGTCTGTCGCACCGGAGGATACACCAATAGTTACCTGGATCATCTTTGGACGAAATCCAAATCCAGTCAACGATTTTACCCCGGTCCCCGCACTGAACGTAATCTGCGCAGCGTAAAATCCGCCACTTCGCTTCTCCGGCGACACCGACCCGTCAGGAATCAACGGCGCAACCACCGACCCATTCGGCAGCACCTTCTCCGCCGCCACCCTCTTCGTCACGTTCATTGAACTATCGACGATGGGGATAAAGTCACCGCTGTCGGCCTGGACCAGCTCCGGTAAGTCAGTAATCCTTTTGTCTGCCATGGCGGTTCTCCATATTTAGTTGTTATACCTTCTAATTCCAACGTAACACTAAGACGGCGTGTTTGGAAGATTCTGGTATTGCTCGTTATTGAGCGCCTTCTCCGTCTTCGACAACGTGTCCACTTGGCGATCGAGCAGCGCGCCCAGCTCCAGCGTCACCGCCGTCGGTGTGTACGTCTTGCTCACGATCTGCAGCGGCGGGACCCCGTCGATGTAGTTGCCGAAGTTCTTGAAGCCCACCGTCTGCCCGATCTTGATGCTCTCAATGTCGTAGCGCCCGGACGTAATCGTCACCGTCGTCGTATACACCGGCGCTGCCCCCGCACTCAGCACCTTGTTGCCACGCGCCAGCATCGACGCGTCCAGCGTGTAGCGCCGGTCGGTGATCCGCTCTAAGCCCACCCGCCATTGGCTCTGGCTCGTCGGGTTCTCGTACTTCTTGAACTTCGTCGTAGCCGGGTTGTTCGGGTCGGTCTGCCCGCCCACGAAGTACACGCGGTTCTTCAGGCCTTCCATCGTCCGCTTAATCCGGACCGTCTTGATGTGCCACCCAACCACGAAGGTGTGGTCGTACCCCTGGCTCACCGGCCGCATGTAAATCAGGTTCTCCGCCACATCGCCGTACCAGTACCAGCCGTCCGGTGTCTGGTCGTAAATGCTCTGGATGGCTTCCAGCTTCGTGTTGAGCTGGAAGTCCATCGTCTGCGTCACGCCCGTGCTCGGCAGGCTCACCGAGCTATAGCTCATCCGGCCGGGGTTCGTGTCCAGAATGTTCTTCGTGATCACCGAGAGCTCGGTACCGCTGAAGCGCACATTCGTCTTCGTGCCGTCGAGTACCTCCTGGTCGCTCAGCTCATTGCCGTGCGACACCACGGTCACCCACACCGACGACTCTTCGCCGTAGCTCGCGTCGTAGTCCAGCACGTACCCGCTGAAGACACGCGTGCCCAGCGGCGCTCCAGAGACGACCATGATGTTGTCGCCGGCCTGCGTCACGATCGGCTCTCCGAGCTGCGTCACAAGCCGCGCAAACTCGCCGTAGTGCACGTAGATGTCGACGTTGTAGTTGAGCTCCACGTCGGTGCCTTCACCCACCGTGTTGGGTGTCTCGTACACGCTGACGAGCCTCGCGCCGTCTTCGGTCGTGAGGAAGTCCCCGCCCTGCGTGAGGAGGTTCGCTCGCACTTCCCTGGTGGTGTTGGCAGAGCGGGCCAAGCGCACGGTCGTCGTCGTACCCGGTGAGTTGATGCGCTCGGTGAACTCGAGGTTGTCGGCCACGTCTACCCACACGCCGACATAAGTGCCGTCGTGCTTCGAGATTTTGTAGAGGTAGTACTTCTCGTCTTGCTTGCCTACTGCGGACCAGTCGGTCGGAGGAGGAGGTGGCGGGGCGGACTGGATGATGGACGGGGCTTCTACTGCCGCCTCCGGCGCGATGTTGCCGAAGGCCGACATGAACATGGTCTTGAGCAGCGTGCCGAAGCCTTCCTCGCTCGGAATGTCGCCGGCCGCGGTGATGAACTGCGTCGTGAACGACACGGGCGAGACGGACTCCGCAGATGGGATGCCCTCCAAGCCGAAGACGAGCTTGGTCGTGAGCATTCCGAAGGCCTCAGCGCTTGAAACGCTACTTGGACGGAGTTGCATGTTCAGGCGGGGTTCGGCGTGCGCTTCGGTGCTTGGAGCGCTGTCGAGGTCAACGTAGGTGATGCCGGGTGAGAACGAGGGTTGGTCGAAGGCTTCGGTGCTGGAAATTGAAGTGGGAGCGATTGTCTGCGGCGCGGGGTCGTAGTTGACCCGAACTTCCCCGTAATTAATGGACAACGTTGAACCCACCAGCTTATAAAAGACTCGATATTCGACAGAGTTTATGATCGAGTTGGGCGGGATCGATGAGAAGTCGAATCCAGATAACTGGAGACTGGACTTGTTGAAGGTTTGACCCGCGCCCGCAGTAACGTTCGCCTGAAGCTGTAGCTTAGTTATTAAATTGGCGTATGTTATCGGCGCACCGTTGTCTACCGTTATAGCGCCCTGCTGTACCGCTTCCGTCGCACTTGGCGCAACCGCATACCCGGTTCCGGCGTTGATCATGATGTAGATACTTGGATTACCTACGCCTGAGGCATATTGCGAGTCGTAGACGAGGGCATTGTCTTTATCCGCCCACAATGAAGGGCGGCCGTTCCAAAGCGGCACAGTCGCTACAGTTGGTGCAAGCCAAGGGGTAGTAGCCACTTACGCGGCCCTACAGCTTAAATATACAATTAGCGCCGTTACTCCAAGCGGTAGCTATATCCCCGCCATTTGGCGTGATCGGCAAGCCTGTACCAGTGTCGATGTACGCGATGAGCCTCGAAGTCGCCGCGTTACCCGTGTCCTTGTACAGGACCACCGCCTCCACCGTCGGACCGCTCACGCTGGTGAACGTCACATCGTTGGCGTCCGCCACTCCCCCTGTACTGGTCTTCCCTGTCAGATTTGGGCTGGTCGCGACACGAGCCGCACTCGGGATGTCCGCCAGGAACTTGTTGCTCGCCAGCGACGCGGTGTACGCGCCAGTGTCGACGAGTACCGCCTTAATGTTGTCGCTCTGCCAGTTGATGCTTCCGTCGAGAAATCCCTCTCTCCCGTTGTCGTATAGAGCATTCGCCATTATTCAATTCTCCTTGTTTATTCTCTTAACTTAACCTATAACCACCGCCTTGTGTAGGCCGCCGTTAATGTCACATCCCTGCTCGTAAATCCATCCAAGTACGAGATACTCGATGGACCGGCCTCCCACTGCGGGAATTGCCCCGAGAAGTCCGTTGCGACGTTATTGACGAACACCGTCATCTTCAGCGAGTCAATCTCGAGCACGTCGCCGGCCCCCCAGTCTCGCTCTACCGAGATACCTCGCAGCGTGGTGCCGTTCGAGATCGTGACGACCTTGTCCCCCCCGCCACTGATCGTGTTGATCGTGAGCGTGATGGTGGGCTGCGCCTTGTATGTGCCGCCCACCTGAATAGGCAGCGTCGCACCGGACCCGGTGATGCCGGTCGGCTCGAGGAGCGCCGACGAGTCCACGTCCCATCCCACTCCGTCCGGGCAGAGAAACGAGACCGCGAAGCGCGCGCTCGTGCCGTGAGTGTTGCGGTTGATCGTCACCGTGGAGGCGTACGAGAGGTAGCGGCGCACTCCCCCGGCGTAGTCGATGTCGAAGGCCTGGTTTCGCACGCCCATAGCCACCTTGAACTCGTCGATGGCTTGCTCGAGCTGAGCCGGATGATCTCGCCGGATCACGCCCTCGATGGAGTAGTTCTTCGAGCGATAGCGCTGCTGGACCACCAGAGCGCCGTCAGCCTGCGTCAGCGTGTCCGCCTGAATCACAGACTCAGGGCTCGAGTAGATGTCTGTAGAGTTCACCCAAATACCGTTCTGCGGGTCCTGGAGGTTGAACTGGCCGTAGCGGATGCCGATCATGCGACACCCCTTGCTGCCAGGCGCTGCTGCTTGTCGATCTGCTGCGCGAGATCCCGGACGTCGCTGTCACTGCGCATCGAGACGGGTCCGAGGAACTGGATGGAGATAGTCGACGGGCCATCGCTCTGCATCATCTGGCGGGTCTGGTAGTTCGGGATGACTCGTGCCCCCTGCGGGAGGTTGACGAGCTCGGGTCCGTGCTCGCCGACGAGAGTTTGTCCACCAGGCGAGTAGGCGGTGCCGACGGCGTTTTTGAACGGTGCACCGGTGCTGTAGCCGGCCGCCTTGGCCGCTTCGGCGTTATCCACGTTGCCGCGGACGTTGTAAGTGACGGTCCGGCCATTGAGGCCATCGAGCCTGAGCGAGAGGGAGTTGACTGCGGCGTCTTGTCCCCACAGTGACCGGGTAGTTGGGTCGAGGGCCGCACGCTTCTCGGCTTCCGCCTTCGCGAGCGCGTCCTTCAGGGCCGCAAGTTCCTTCTGCGCTTCCTTGTTTTCGAGCGTTGCTTGCTTGGCGCGACCGTTTGCCTGCTCAAGGTTGTACTGCGCTTGACTTAGTTGTTGAGCTGCCTCTCGTGCTTCCAGTGACTCCGGCCCGTACTGGGCGACAGTCTCGTTATACGTCCGTTGAGCTCGTTCTACTGCCAGAGCTGCAGCTTGCGCCGATAGTTGCGCACCTTTCAGGTTGTCTTCGGCTTGCTTCGCACTGTCAGTCGCGAGTTTGAGCTGATCACGCGCAGCAGCTAGACCGCGAGTTGAGTTGGCGTTGCTGTTGGTCGAGTTCACCGCTGACGCGTAGGCGGTGACGATACCGATCGCACCCGCTATGACTAGACCGACGGGGTTCGCCATTAAAGCTGCATTTAGACCACGTTGTGCGAGGGCCCATGCACCAGTCGCCACTGTGACCGTGGTCGTAATTAGTTTATACGTTCCCAAACTGGTTGCTGCCATTATCAGGAGTGGGGTCATGGTGCTCAGTTGGGAAAGGAACGATGAGGTCGCGAGAATCAATCCTTCCAGTCCGTACAGCGCCGCCCTGGCTCCTCCGACAAGCACCCCGCCTAGCCACTGAGCAAACGGGCTTTGAATTGCCTGCTGAAACGCTGGAATTAGTCCGCCGCTAATCGCCGCCCCGACCCGCGTCAAGGCCGGTGACAGTCGTTGGTACACGCTGTCTGCCGTGTCGAGGAAGCTACCCATCACGTCGCGGACCACCGGCGCGATCTCCCGGAGCAGTCCAGTCGCTCCTTCGACCGCGCTCATGAACCGATCCCCGAGGCCGCCCTCGATGAAGTTGTTCGTGACCGCGTCAACCCCGAGCACCGCGTTGCCGACGTTGCGGAACGCGCTCTGGAGGCGGATGAACCGACCCTCAATGGTCTGGGCGCGAGCGGAGAGAAGTTCGTCTGGCAGCGCGGTGTTGAGTGCCTGCCATAGTTCGTCCGCGCTAACCGCAGCGCCGCGGAACTTCCGGTCGAGTCCGATACCGCGCTCAATGAGCATGTCGAAGTCGACAGCGTCGAGACGGCCTTTGGCAGCTGCTCGACCAACGATCGCGGAGAGTTCCTGGAACGTGGTCTTGCCCTGCGAGACGCCCTTAGACAGGATCTTCACGCGCTCAGCGAGCGTGTCAGTCTCGTTGCCGTACATCTTGAGGGTGGAGGCCGCAGCGAACATGTCCTTGCGGTTGAAGAGCACGCCCATGTCGCTCTGCGCATAGGCCACAAGGTCCCCGAGGACCTTGTCGACCTTGCCTGCGTCCTTCTCATAGGCCTGTAGGCCGAAGCGTGCCTCTTCCACGGCTTTCACCTGGTCGAAGGCAGCTTTGGAGGCTGCGATGAGACCGGTAGTGGCTGCGGTCGTGCCGGCCACGAAGAGACCGCCAGCTACTCGGCCAGCGGTGGAAAGTGCGCCCTTCAGCTTGTCGGCGTTGGTGGCGTTCTTGCCCATCTCGGTGTTGACGCCACGAAGAACCTTGGACGCTTGGTCTTTGGCTGTGATGAGTATCGAGATGGTGTTCGCCATATTTAGTTGTTCCTTTTTGCTTCTACTTGCGCTCTATCTTGATCCAGCTTCCAAATCATCAGCGCTTTGTCGATCTCGTCGGCTGGCTCATTCATAAATTCGTGGTGGCTCAGCCTGAACCGTTCCCGATACCGAAACTCCGCGATCTCCTGAGCAATGTGCCGAGGGACCGCGATGCCCCGCACTATTGCGTCTCGGAACTGTTCGTAGCTGTCTGCGGTGCGTCTTCGCTCGAAGTCGCCGAGGACGTAGTTCCCGTCCCGGTCTCGCCTAAAGGGTCAGCGTCGTATCGCACCCCCGTCATGTCAGCGAAGACAAGGTCAACGACTTCAACGGGCAGCTCAGCGACGTCTTCTTTAGTCGCCTCTTCGAGCTTGCCACCAGCTTCGAAGCGGAGTTGCCCGCCTACAAAGTGGTCTTGGATCAGCTTGATGCCGATGTTGATCGCGGTCTCGTCATCCGCTGCGTCACCGGTGGTCTTGAGCCATTCGTTCTTCTCGGCGTACGTCATCGGGCTCCAGCTGATGTAGCAGTCTTCAAGCCCCTCGAAGCGATCGAGAGAAGTCCGGCGGGTGTAGGCGATCCGTCGTCCCATTACGATGCCGCCTCATACGTTGCACGGGTGTTCCGTAGGACCGCCTCGACTGAGTAGCCAGCGCTGAGGCTGTACTCGCCCTTCAAGTTGAGCGTCTGCGTGACGACCTCGTTGCGGTCCCCTGAGCGCTCGAGCTCGCGGGTGCGGACCTGCGGCAGGGTGAAGGTCAGCGAGCGGTTGCCGTTCTGCAACTTCACTTCCATGGCCTTGGCCACGTTGTTCAGGAAGTCGTCCTCATACTGAGTGTCGGTGTAGCGGATGACCAGCTCGCCAGTGACGGTGAACGCGCCGCGGTCGAACTCTGGTGTGCTGCCGGTACCGAGCGGGTTAAATGGCTCGCTTGGTCGCTCGAGGTTGAGTTTGGCGCTCACGGCTTTCAGGTTGGTCGCGCTTGAGAGGCCGGCCACGTTGGCTGCCAGCTTCACGCTGATGTGCTTGCTGGTGAACTCTGTCTCGTCGATAAATGCTGGTGTCGCGGTTGTCGGTGTACCCGATCGAGCCTTGAGGGCTGACGAGAACATCACCCAGTCATCTGCTTCAGCAGAGAACTCGAGGGTGTCGACGGTGCCGTAGGCGTACTGCTTTGTCTCGAGCGGGTTGCTGCGCAGCACCGAGAGGGTTCGCGGGATGCTCGACTGGCCCATGCGGAAGGTGTGCGGGTAGACGCCGCTGACGGCTGCGCCGGTCGTTGGGAGGCCGAAGAAGCCGGAGAGCAAGTAGCCGATCGCCTGGTCTGCAACCTTGCCGCCGATGGTGCCTTCCATCCAGTCTGAGGTGACCTCTGAGTCGCTGATCTCGTCGACCACGCCCATGGCGCTCTCGTTCTCGACCACGTTGGTCTTGGGCTGGAGACCGTTGTCGTACCAGCGCACGTAGATCTGCGGAGCCACCGCAACCCCTGGGGTTGATTCAATACCGAGGCCGATGGCCTCCATTCGTCCAATCTGGTTATCAGCTGTTGCCATCACCTTCCTCTCGTTTCTTCTTTAGTTCTTCGACACGACTGGGCACAGCGTCTAGCGACTCTGCGTCCACCTCTCCGAAGTCCGGCACAAAGTACTTATTGCGCTCTTGGCGAAGCTTCTTCGTTACGGCTTTCGATTTGTCCTTCTTATTGCTCATACTATTAACGTAAACCATCCTCTAGATTTTTGGTATAGCCGACCGCGACGTTTATTACCATCATGATCAGCGCGCCGCCTTTGCTATCCACCGCATCCCAATCTGCACGAGTAGCTCTCATGATGTATGTACCGAGAGAGGGATCGATTTCCTCGAGCCTGTTTCCGAAGTCGCCCTCATCTAGCGCGTCAAGGATTAGGTCAGTGAGGGTGTAGATCTGATCGAGCTGTTGGCCCTGGATTGCTTCAATGTTCTCTAGTGGCAGGTGAACCACGATCTGGTAATTGACCTCGCGGTCGTTCTGACTCATCGCGCCCTTAGTGTTCTCGATAAAATCTGGTAGCACCCGGACCACGGGCGAGCCATCAAAGTCCTTGCTCGTGTCGTCAGTGACCGCGTAGAACGCCGCCTCACCGTCAATCTCGAGACCGGAAAGAAGCGTCACGAGTGCGTTTTTGATCTGTTTTGACTTACTCATGATGCGGAGAGCTCCTGTATTAACTTGTCAATTTCGGTATTGAAGCGCCGCTTGATCCTCGGCTCCATGAACTTGAAGGTCGGACCGACAAACGGGTGCGCTTTGGTCCCCTTCTTGGCGATCGACCGCTGCACAGCGAACGGGCTGATTCCCTTGGCTTTCGCCCACTTGGCGAGCGGAGTGCCATCCTTCACGCTGGTCCAGTGTGGTTTCGTGCCGTGCTCGACGTACTGAGCGTGCTTCGCCGTCGGGCCGATCGAAGCCTCGAGCTTGCCGATCTGGTACTTGACCGATTGCCGTAAATCACCCGTGACACCCACGTTGGCGCGCTGACGCATCTCACGCTGCGTCTCGATGCTCACGACTCGCAGGACCCGGTTGAGCCTGTTCTCTACCTTGGCCGGCGCTTCTCGGAGCATCTGCTGGACCGCGGCAGAATCGACAGAGACCTTGATCTCAGGCATTAGGCCACCTCCTGCTCGCAGACGGCTTCGAAGTGGCTCACCGGTGGCACGTTGCGGTAGTCACGGACGTAGCGCACCGATAGACGGGTGCCGTCCCAGAGCAGCCGGTCCCCCACTCGGACGTCTTCATCTGGCGCGAAGTGGACCTCGTAGCCCCGACCGAGCTGCAGACCGTTCTGAATCGTCGTGTTCGAACCCATGGGCAGGACTAAGCAGCGAGCCGTTGGCTTCGCCGTCTGCATCTGCTTGCGCCCGTTGGTCCCTATCGGGGTTAGGCGTTGGATAGTGCAGGAGTGGTTGAGGAGAAGCACGTCAGATCCTCCTCAGCGCGTATGACTTCACCACCTGCATGTCGCGAGAGACTGTCGGATCTGGTTGTCCACCAAAGCCGGATGAGCTGTTGGCGAACTGGAGGGTGTAGCTCCCTACCTGCGCACGAGAGATCTCGCGCCCACCATTGGTCGCCCAGTCGTAGTAACTCGTAGCAATGCCGAGAGCAGCCAGGACCAGGTCGTCGGGGACCGCTTCGGTCCCGTAGGTGTACTTCACTTCCAGGTAGTCCTCGATAGGCCGGCGACCCCCGGACTTGAGCCGGAGCCTGCCCTCTGCGGAGCAGTAGTAGCGATTCGCTTCGAGTGTGGTGGCGGTGTCCCCCGGATAGCCGGTCCGCACGTACTCCACTTCCCGCACGTCCATGTGGCGCAGCCACACCACGCTCGACGCGTCGTGACGCTCTGTGGCGGTCTTTTCCTCGCCCCAGCACCTAGATGTCACATTCTCGATCCAAGCGTTCACAGCGGCGACGACAGCAGCTCCTACCTCGTCATTAACCGCAGGGTTCACTTGTTTCAACTGTGGCACGGTGATTATGGAGCTCATCTAAGTATCAACATAATACAAAACGCGCCCTTTGGATAGAGCGCGCTTCGCTTGTTGGTTTGTGTCTATTTTTTGGTTTCAGTTTTCGCTTCAGCTTTCGCCGTTTCAGCTGGCTTAGATTCCTTCTTACCGACGGACTTGTAAGCTTCGATGCCACGCTCTTCGGCTACTGTATCGATCACCTTTGCCTCGTCTGCCGATAGGTCCACCACATCACCTTTGCAGTGAGGATAAACATTGGACCGTTCCCGCTCTGGTGGACACCCGGA
>NZ_JAALDN010000475.1 GCF_014144855.1 Dietzia maris
GCCGCCGCGAGGGTGCTGGCCCCGCAGCCGCCCACCGCGCCGGCGACCACGATCAGCGGACCCGACCGCGTACGCACCGGCGCGAGCAGCGCACCCACGAGATCGCCGGTGCCGGACGGCAGGCGGACCACCTCGTCGTCGTCGCCCCGGTCGCGGTCAGACCCCACCCGCACGACGCGTGACCTACCGGTATCCACCACGGCGTCCGCGCGATCGGTGACCACCACCTCGGAGTGGTTCCCGGCCCGGGTGTCCGTGTCCAGGGCGAGGGCGGCCAGGACGGCACGCACGTCGGCGTCCAGATCGGGGTCCGCGACGTCCACCGCGACGGACCGCGCTCTCGTAGTCGTGTTCACGGGGCTCAGCCTCGCGCATCCACCCGCCCGTCGACCGCTCCGCGGAGGCCCACGGCGGCCCGCCTGTGGAGGGGGACGGGGCTGTGGACAACGTGCCGCGGGGAAAGCTCGCGAGGGCACTGTGCGGTGGGCGCGTCGGCAGCTGTCCGGTACAGCCGAGCCCGCGAAATGCGAGAGACCGCGGCAGGGGGTGCGGCGGTCTCTCAGAAGTGTCAGTTCTCGGGGGGATGAACTGAGCACCTTAGGGGGATGCCCATCACGGGCACCGTCAGTATCGCCCATCTGCGTCGCCAGCACAAGAACCGTATCGTTGGGGCGTGTCCGCCCCACGCCCACCGGGCCCCAGGATGTCGCACCGCCCTCGCCGGGTCGCTGCGTTCTTCGACCTGGACAAGACGATCATCGCGACCTCCTCGGTGTTCGCGTTCAACAAGTCGTTCCTCGGCGAGGGACTGCTGTCGCGACGGTCGGTGATCGATCTGGCTTATACGCAGCTGGCGTTCAGCCTGTCCGACGCCGACGACGAGCAGATGCAGAAGGTGCGTCAGGCCATGGCGACCGCCACCAAGGGGTGGTCGCCCGAGCAGGTCGAGCGGATCGTCACCGAGGGACTCAAGGAGACCGTCTCCCCGACCGTGTACGCCGAGGCCCAGGACCTGCTCGCCGAGCACCGCGCGCTGGGCCACGACCTGGTGATCGTGTCCGCCTCGGGCGAGGAGTTGGTGGCGCCGATCGCCCGGATGCTCGGCGTGGACCACTACGCCGGCACGCGGATGAACCGGGACGCTGACGGCCGCTACGGCGGATCGATCGAGTTCTACTGCCAGGGTCCCGGCAAGGCGGAGGCGATCAGCGCGTTCGCGGAGCGCTACGGTTACGACCTCGAGGCGAGCTACGCCTACTCGGACTCCTCCACCGACCTGCCCATGCTCGACATGGTCGGCCACCCGACGGTCATCAACCCCGACCGCGCACTGCGGCGCGAGGCGCTGGAGCGGGGCTGGCCGATCCTGACGTTCGAGAACCCCACTCCGCTGCTGCCCACGCTCGAACGGGCGACCGGGCCGATCGTCGGGGTCGCGGCCATCGTCCTGGCCGTGGGGTCCGCCACCGTGTCGTTCGTCCGGGCCGCGCGACACGCGGGGCGGTAGCGCGGACCATCGGTGCGCGCGGCGGCGGGGCGGGCCCGTGCGGTGCGTCGGCAACACCTCATCATCGGCGTCGGCGACGGGCGCGGGCGATAGCCGGACTCCCCCACGAGTTCCCGTGTTCCTTGTGCGATCCCACCATCGCCCCGGGCCGGTCACAGGCGGCATGCTCAGGGCACGGTGGTGAAGACGCCAGGACCGGGACGGAAGAGAAGTCACGGCCCCCCGCCCTCCTCACCGTCATCGACATTCGGAAACCCACGCGACGGATAACGCCCGAGAGGCAACACCAGCCGTGGGTCCGCGCCAGCTGTCACCGACGGTTGTCCCGGACCGGCGACACGGCGGATCACAGGACGCTTGGTACCCGGATCTCTCGATGCACCGCAGTGAATTGGCGGGTCGACTCCGGTCGGCCCGCCATTCGCGCGCGCCCGGCCCGTTCGGCCACCGGCGCGCTCCGCTTAGCCCCCGGCTGCGTCGGCGATCGAGGTGGCCTCGCGCGCGCCGGCCTCGAGGGCTCTACAGCAATGGAGGAGCCATTCGGTCACGCCCTCCCCGGTTCCCCCCATGTATCCCTCGATCGCGGCCCGGTGCGCCTCCGGGTCCCGATAGAAGGTCACCTCGGGCACGCCCAGGCAGTGGGGGTCGAGCCCGGTCGACACCCCGACCAGGCGGAACGCCGCCCGGGCGACGATCCCGTCCGCGGACCCGAACGGTCGCAGGCCCGAGAGTTCGCCGAGGACGACCGCGGCGAGGACGGGCGCCGGCGCGCGGGTGCCTCCGGTGACCAACTCGGCGAGGCCCTGGAGACGCTCGGCGACTCCCTCCTCCGGGCGCGGCCGACCGAGACCCTGCGGGTCCACCCCGG
>NZ_JAALDN010000476.1 GCF_014144855.1 Dietzia maris
GGGCCCGCGAACTCGACGCCGTCGGGGTGGAGTTCGAGGTCGTCCCCGGCGTGGTCTGAGCAGGGCAGTCCGGGCAGGGCGGCCGTCTACTCCCAGGCGGCGGTGAGGGCGTCGTCGATCCCGTCGCGCACCGCGCTTCGCACCTCGTCGATCGCCGGCGGGGCCCCCGGGCCCTCCCACACGATGGGCCGACCCGCGGCCAGCACCGGGCGTCGCGGAGGTGTCCTGGCGTGCTCCCGCCCGTGGTAGACGATCCCGACCGGTAGGACCGCCACCCGGCCGCCCTCCACGCGGACCCCGCGGACCATCTGGCCCACCCCCTTCTTGACCGAGTCGAGACGGAGCGTGCGCAGGTCGTCGGCCGAGGAGTTGGTCCCCTCGACGAACGTCAGGACCACGCCGCCCGAGGTGAGACGATCCACGCAGAGACCGATGAGCCGGGCCGCCGCCGCATCGTGCACCTCGCGTGCCGTGCCCTGGTAGTTCTTGGCCCGGAACACCGGGACCGTCCCCGTGTACTCGAAGACCGGGCGCAGCGGGCTCCGGAAGAGCGGGTCCTTGGTCAGGCCCGTGCCGCTCGACAGGAACCGGACCCGCTTGTCGAACACGCCCGAGGCCAGGACGAACGGGTCGTGCTTGGACGGGTGGTTGGCGGCGACGACGATCCCCACCCCGGCGTCGTGGAGACGGTGCAGCTCGGACACGGTTTCCGGCGCGATCCGCAGCTCGGGGGCATAGACGGCCCCGACGAGAGCCAGCAGCGGGTGGGTGACGCCGTCGCGCCGACGACCGGGGCCGTAGAAGTCGTACACGGCCTCCCAGTTGGCCACGGTCACCTCTGGCCGCGCACCCCGCCTGCCGCCTGCGTTCATCCCCCCAGTGTCGCCGAGCGGGTGCCGCCCCGCACCCGGATTGCGGCATGCTCGAAGGGTGAGCGCTCCCGGGATGACGTCATGAACCCCCGCCTCCTGCTGGTCGCCCACGGCACCCGGGCGGCGGCCGGCCGCCGCGTGCTGGGTCGGGTCCTGCTGGAAGCGCGTAAACAGCTGGCCGGCGTGGACTGCCGACTGTCCTGGGTGGACGTCCAGTCACCCGGCCCGGGCCGGATACTCGCCGACGGCGCACCGACGGTCGTGGTCCCGGCTTTTCTCGCCCGCGGTTACCACGTCACCCACGACGTCGGGCAGGCCTGCCGCGACGCCCCCGGCCCGGTCGTCCAGACGCCGCACCTCGGCGCGGAACCGGAGGTCGTGCGGGCATTGATGCAGCGGCTCGCCGAGGCCGGCGCGGTGGGCGCGTTCGGCGCGGACGCCGTGGTCCTGGGCGCGGCGGGGAGTAAGAACGCGTCGTCGATCGCGGAGACGAGGGCGCTCGCCGACAGGCTCTCCGACCTCATGGGCGTGCCGGTGACCTCGGGTTTCGCTTCCGCGGCGGTCCCGACCGTCGCCGAGGCGGTCGAGCAGTTCCGCACCGGGGGGCGACGACGGGTGGCGGTCGCGACCCACCTTCTCGCCCCCGGTTTCTTCGCCGATCGAATGGCCGCGGCAGGCGGGGATATCGTCTCTCCGCCACTCGGCGCACACCCGGAGATCGTCGATCTCATCGTGCGGAGATATCGCGAGAATTCCGACTCTTTCGGCCACTGAACAACTGTGGAATATCCCCGAAAAGTTCAGCACTGAAAACATTGTCGAGAAGCGTTATCCAAAACATACGTGTGCGTATGTCGACTTCCCTGTGCATAATGTCTTCATATAGAGAACAGAGCCGGCCAAGGGAGAAGAACACATGGCACAGCAGTTCCAGGTGCAGTACATCGACGACCTCGACGGAACGGATCTCGGCAGCGACGCCAATACGATCACGTTCGCATTTGACGGTAAGGAATACACGATCGACCTCAGCGACGAGAATGCTGAGAAATTCCGCGAGGTAATGGCTCCGTACGTGGAGAACGGCCATCGTGTCTCGTCCAGTGGCAAGGCCAAGCCTGCACGCCGGGCGGCGGCCAAGTCCTCGTCGTCCTCGGGCGATACCAAGGCGATTCGCGAATGGGCCCGCAGCAACGGTTACGAGGTCTCCGACCGCGGCCGAATTCCGTCCGACATCATGGACGCCTACGCCGCGGCCAACTGATACGGACACCGGTCTGTACGACCAACACACGGACGCGGACCAACCCTGTCGCCACTCGACGAGGCGACGAACTGGAATCGCGTGCAAAGGTAAGGCCCACAGTCCCCGCGAGGGGCTGCGGGCCCTTCTTTTCGCACGCTGACCTTTTCGCACGCTGAC
>NZ_JAALDN010000047.1 GCF_014144855.1 Dietzia maris
GCGGCCCGCGGCACCCGCCGCGGGCCGCGCTCGTATCCGTCAGCCGCAGAGTTGGTCGCCCACCGACCGCAGTGCCTCCAGGTTGGAGATCTCGAACGGCAGTGAGGGCACGCCGACGATCCGCACGTCCGGGTGGGTGTCGGTGAACGACTCGAGCAGTCGGACCTCCTGCTTGGCGGTGCCCGCCCGGTCGGCGTGGATGCGCAGCACCGCCTCGGCCTCCGGGTTCTCCCCGGCCAGGCGGTCGGCGGCCGCGCAGGCCTGTTCGGCGCTCAGGTCGGTCAGTCGCGGATGGGTGCGGTTGACCACGACCCCCGCCAGCGGCATCTTCTCCTCGGACAGGCGCTCGGCGAAGAACGCGGCCTCGCGCAGGGCGGGCCGCTCCGCGGAGGAGACCACCAGGAACTCCGTGCCCTTGCGGCGCAGGATCGCCTGGGTCCGGGACGCGCGGGTGGTGAACCCGCCGAACGTGGAGTCCAGCGCCACCACCATCTCGGAGGCGTCCTTGAGCATCGAGGACCCCACCACCGTGGAGACCCCGCGCATCGCGGTGCTCATCGCGCCGGTCACCAGGCGTCCGACCCCGCGGCCGGGCGTGGAGAGCAACCGCATGAGCCGACTGTCGAGGAACGCGCCGAGGCGGCGCGGTGCGTCGAGGAAGTCCAGTGCGTTACGCGACGGGGGAGTGTCGACGACGACGAGGTCCCACGCGGAGTCGTCGAGGAGTTGCCCCAACTTCTCCATGGCCATGTACTCCTGCGTCCCCGCGAAGGAGGTGACCATCGTCTTGTAGAAGCGGTTGTCCAGGATGTCCCGGGCCTTGGCCTCCGTGGTGTTGGCCACCACCAGTTCGTCGAACGTACGGCGCATGTCCAGCATCATCGCGTGCAGTGACCCGCCGGCGGCGGACTTCTCCTGCCCGAGGTCCACGGGGGAGGGTTCGTTGGACAACTCGTCGATGCCGAGGGCCTGCGCGAGGCGGCGGGCCGGGTCGATGGTCAACACGACCGTGTCGCGGCCCAGTTCGGCGGCCCGCAGGGCGACCGCCGCGGCGGTGGTGGTCTTGCCCACGCCGCCGGCGCCCGTGCACACCACCACCCTGGTGGCGGGGTCGGTGAGCATGGCGGTGATGTCGAGGCGACGTGTCATGTCAGTGGACTCCCTGGTCGACGAGGGCGGAGGCGAGGTCGTAGAGGTCCGCGACCTCCACCCCGTTGGGCAGCGCCGGCAGTACGAGGGTGGGGCAGGCGGCGGAGGTGAGCGTCTCGCCGGCGCGGAGTTGGCCGCGGGCCACGCGGGCGTGCTCGATGGCCTGGACCAGCAGCCCCTGCAGGCCCTCGTCGTCGACCTCCACGCCGGTCTTGTCGAGGCCGTCCGCGACCGCCTCGGCGTCGATGTCCTCCTCGGCGATCCGCTGGAGTGCCTCGTCTCCGAGGTGACGGGTCTCGGCGCGGTTGATGATCACCTGGCCGACCCGCAGTCCGTGGCTCTTGAGTTCGGCGATCGCCTCGATGGTCTCCTGCACCGGCAGTGACTCCAACAGCGTCACCAGGTGCACGACCGTGCGGGTGGAGTGGACCAGCTCGGCCACGGCCTCCGCCTGGCGACGGATGGGTCCGCCCCCGCCGGCGAGGTCGGCCATCGCGGTGGTGACGTCGAGGAACTTGCCGATCCGGCCCGTGGGCGGGGCGTCCACCACGACGGCGTCGTAGACGACTTCACGCTTGGCGTGCTCGCGCGCGACGACCTCGTAGATCTTGCCGGTGAGCAGGACGTCCTTGAGTCCGGGCGCGATGGTGGTCGCGAACTCGATGGCACCGACCGACTTCATCACCTTGCCCACCACCCCGAGGCGGTAGAAGGTGTCGAGGTAGTCGAGCATCGCGGCCTCGATGTCGATCGCCAGCGCGAACACCTTGCCGCCGCCGTCGACCCTGGCCACGAGTTCCTCGCGGTAGGGCAGGGGGGCGCGGTCGAAGATCCGGGCGATGCCCTGACGTTCCTCCACCTCCACCAGCAGGACCCGCTTACCGGTGGAGGCCAGCGCCAGTGCGAGGGAGGTGGCGACGGTCGTCTTGCCGGTGCCGCCCTTCCCCGAGACGTAGTGCAACTCGGCCCGTTCGGAGCTGTCGGACCACCCGGTGGACAGCTCGTCGGCGATGGTCGATCGTGTCGACCGCGTACCTGGACTCATCGTGGACGGCATGCGTTCCACACTAAGCGCTCACACCACCGCGCGCGGGGCGCTCGTGACTTACCTAGAGTGGGGCACATGAGCGAATCCACTGGAGCAGCCCGGTTCGAGTACGTGACGGTCCCGCTGCTGACGCACGCCACCAAGCAGATCCTCGACCAGTGGGGAGGCGACGGCTGGGAGCTGGTCTCCGTTCTGCCCGGCCCCACGGGTGAGCAGCACGTCGCCTACATGAAGCGACAGCTCTGATGCCCGAGACCGAGACCGCCGGTTACTGGACCCGCAAGCTCGACCAGCTGGGTCTGGAGCTGCCGACGGTCGTCCCGCCGGTCGCCAACTACGTCCCGGCAGTACGTACCGGCGCGTTCGTCTACACCTCCGGGCAGTTGCCCATGGTCGACGGCGCCCTGGCGGCCACGGGCAAGGTGGGGGCCGAGGTCACCGCCGAGCAGGCCGCCGAGCTGGCCCGCACCTGCGCCCTCAACGCGCTGGCGGCCGTCGACGGGCTCGTCGGCATCGATTCGGTGGTGAAGGTCGTCAAGGTGGTCGGGTTCGTCGCCTCCGCGCCCGGCTTCAGCGGGCAGCCGGGTGTCCTCAACGGCGCCTCCGACGTGCTCGGTGAGATCTTCGGCGACGCCGGCGTCCACGCCCGGTCGGCGGTCGGTGTGTCCGAGCTGCCGCTGAACGCACCCGTCGAGGTCGAGCTCGTGGTCGAGGTCGAGGGATAGCCGCGATGTCCGCAGGCCTGGCCCCGATCACTTTCCCGGCGTACGAGACCCTCCGACCCGTCACGGAGCTGTCCGGGGTCATCCTCTGCGACAACCCCTCCGAGATGACATTCGAAGGGACCAACACCGTCATCCTGCGGGCCCCGGGGTCGCACACCTGCGTGGTGGTGGACCCCGGGCCCGACGACCTCGCGCACGCCGAGCGGATCGCGGCCATCGTGGGAGAGATCGAGCTCGTCGTCGTCACCCATCGTCACGGCGACCACACCGACGGCATCGATCACCTGCGCGGATTCACCTCCGCCCCCGTCAGGGCCGTGGAGGAACGGTTCTGCCGGGACGCCGCGCCGTTGGTGACGGGCGGTGACGACGACGAGGTGATCCACGCCGCCGGCCTGGACATCATCGTACTGGGCACCCCGGGGCACACGGCCGACTCGATCAGTCTCGAGGTGCGGGCCGCGGGCACCGGGTTCACTGCTCCGCCGGACTGCGTGGTCCTCGGGGACACGATCCTCGGCCGGGATTCGACGGTGCTGGACTCGACCGACGGTGATCTCGGTGACTACCTGGGCAGCATGGATCTCCTCGCGGCGCGGGCCGACGGGGTGATCGGTATCCCGGGGCACGGGCCCGACGTGGAGAACACCGGCCGCGCGGCCCAGGTACTCGGTCGGCACCGGCGCGATCGACTCGACCAGATCATCGCCGCCCGGGCCGAGTTGGGGCGCGACGCCTCGGCCGAGGCGATCACGCAGCACATCTACCGCGATGTGACGCCGTTCCTGCTCAAGGTGGCCGAGCAGTCCACCAAGGTCGCGCTGCGCTACCTCGACCGCCTGGATACAGGGGGCACGGAGGGCACGGGTAGCGCGGCCAACGCCTGACCCGCCCGCGACCTGACCCGCCCGCCCCGCCCCGCCCGACCCGC
>NZ_JAALDN010000477.1 GCF_014144855.1 Dietzia maris
TGGGCGGCGGCCTCGGGTGCGCCGAGCGGGCCCGTGGCGGGGGCCAGGGCGACCGCGACGCCCAGCGCGAGTGCTCCGGCGACGGTGGACGGTCCGGATGATGTGCGCCGGCTGGACGGTGTTCTCACGAATGCTCCCGGGGTCGAGACCGCGCGGCAGAGGACCCACGCCGATGGGACAGAACCCTAACGCGTGTCGAGTCGCCGGTGTGGTCCACCTCACGGCCGTCCGGACCCTCGTGTGGCAGCCTCTTCTGAACACCGTGAACTTCCCGGTGGCCGGTGTCCGACCCCGCTGTTACGGTGAGAGCGTGCCCAAAGACGTGCTGATGTGCTGGCGAGGCGGACCGACGTGGTCCCGCATCGCCCACGCCGTCTTGGCGTAGTACCGACGATGCGAGGGCCCGCCGGGATCGGTCGGGCCGCATCCGCCATGCGAGGCGGTCTCCGACGGAACCCGGGTTAACGATTCAGACCCCACGGCCCGGAACAGGACCGGGCCAGCCGACTTCAGGAGAGTCCCCAGGTGACCGCAAGTCCCCACACCACCTTCCACGCGCTCGAGGACACCGACGTCCTCGTCAGTGCACGGTCGCTGGACGAGTACACCGATATGTTCGGCCTGGACGAGGCCGACCTGAAGGGGCGCATCGTTGACTGCCCCGGTGGCGCGGCCAGCGCGGTGGCCGAGATCTGTGCGGCGGGTGGCGACGCCGTCGCGGTGGACCCGCAGTACGCGCTCGGCGCGGACGACCTCCGCGGCCGGATCCTCGAGGACGTCGAGCGGTCCCTGGCGCAGAAGCACGCGCGTGAGTTCGACTATGACTGGGACGTCCGCGGCGGGGTCGTGGGGCACGAGGTCATCCGCCGCTCGGCGGCCGACCGGATGCTGGGCCACCTGGCCACCGCCCCCGAGCGGTATGTGGCCGGGGCTCTTCCCTCGCTCCCTCTCGCCGACGACTCGGCCGACCTGGTGCTGTGCTCGCACCTGCTGTTCACCTATGCCGACCGCATGGATCTGGCCGACCATGTCGACGCGATCGTGGAGATGGCCCGCGTGGCGCCGGAGGTGCGGATCTACCCGCTGGTCGACCACGCCGGGAACCCGCTGCCGGAACTGGTGCGCAGTGTGATCGCCAAGCTCAAGAAGGAGCGGCTGATCAGCCGCATCGAGCCGGTGATCCGGCCGTTCCAGCTGGCCGCCACCACGCGGTTGGTTGTCGAGCGGAACGGCCGCCAGCGCCCCTAGGGTTCACGGCTGGTCGGCGGGCGCCAACCGCAGGACCTCCTGCCCGGTGAAGGGTGAGACCTCGGCGGTGGCGACGAGCGGCTGTGGTCCGCCCACCTCGAGGGTCAG
>NZ_JAALDN010000478.1 GCF_014144855.1 Dietzia maris
CTTCGCCGAGCTCGAGCTGCTCTTCTTGGCCGACGACTTCTTCCCGGAGCCGGAGCCCTCGTCGTCGTCGTCTTCGTCGTCGCTGTCGTCTGCGTTGCCGCCGCGGTGCTTCACACCCGCCCGCAGGGCGGCAAGCAGGTCGGCGACCTCGTCGTCACCGTCGTCGTCGCTCGCCTCCTCGCGCTCCTCGACCGTGAACGCCTCTCCCCCGGCCGCCTTGGCCTCGATGAGCTCCTTGAGCTGGATCTGGTAGTCCTCCTCGTACTTCCCCGGCTCGAAATCCCCGTGATCCGGACGCGGCCGAGGCCGCGATGGAGGTGTTCGTCGACCGCTCCGCCCGGTACTACCGCCGCTACCTGGCCGACGTCATCTCCCAGCCCGTGAAGTGGGAGCTCTAGCTCATACCCCGTGACGCGCCAGGTAAGCGGCGGTGGCGGCGTCAGCGGGAAGGAACGTCTCAATGACCAGTTCGGACAAGGTGACATCCAGAGCGGTTCCGAACGTTGCCATCATCGCCAGGAACGACAGACGCGCATCGCCGACCTGTACGAGCAGCGGAACATACACGGGATTCGCATCGGTGTCGGTCGGCTCTCGGTCGTCGGAACCGCGGTGGGGGTAGGCGGCCAGCTCATCGTGTAGCGAGAGCATCTCGGTGTCAGCGAACGCCAGGGCACTCCGACGAAGTCCACCGAGCACGAATGCGCGCCACTGAGAGAGGTTGGCGATGTGAGGCGCCATGCCCTCCGGATGCAGCGTCATGCGCAGCGCGTTCAGTGGTCGCTCGGCGAGCAGATCTGGGGAAACGACCTGGGTGAGGACACCGACCGCACCGTTGGTCTCGAGCACATTCCACATCCGGTCCACCGCCAGGGCCGGGTACGGCTGGTGGGCTGCGAGAATCTCGCGAACCGCAGTCCGAGCCGATGCCATTCCGGGAGAAGCCAGGTCATTCTCGGAGTAGCGCGGCGCGAAGCCGGCAGCCATCAACAATTGGTTGCGGTCCCGCAAGGGGACATCGAGGTGCTCCGCAATCCGAAGCACCATGTCCCGGCTGGGTTGGGACCGCCCGGTCTCCACAAAACTGAGGTGACGAGTGGAGATGGCGGCCTCGTTGGACAACTCGAGCTGGCTCACTCGCCGATGGATGCGCCATTGCCGGAGCAGTGCGCCGACAGAAACGGAGGCGGCGGTGCCGGTGTTCGTCGTCATGGGACAAGTCTGTCCCAGTGAACGACCCGGTTCCATGACCTCCCAGGTAATCGACGCCACGACCCGGCTGAGTTCAGAGTGGAGTCCGGGCGATCGGAACCGCCGATAGTCCGACTTCGTGGGAGGGCGACATGACCGACATCTACTACGC
>NZ_JAALDN010000479.1 GCF_014144855.1 Dietzia maris
CCTGGACGATGACGCGGCGCAGGCGCTCGGGCTGCCCGGGGTGGTGGCGCACGGGATGCTCACCTCCGCGCTGGCGATCGGGGTCGTGGCCGAGTGGGCCGGGGGCGCCGACCGCGTGCTGGCGACCTCGTTCCGGTTCGCCGGGCCCGTGGTCGTCCCGGTCGATGCGCCGGCGCGGCTCGAGGTGGGGGGGACGGTGAAGAAGGTGGCCGACGACGGGTCGACCGCCGACGTCGCCCTCGCGGTGACCTGCGACGGGGCGAAGGTGTTCGGCAAGGCGATCGTCACGGTCTCGCTCGCGGGGTGACGCCGCGCGATTTCGGGCCACCGGCCGCCTGTCGTACACTGGGACGCCCGACCGAACGCGGTCGCGGACCGCGCTGCCGCCAGGCAGTCGCCGACACTGTAGAGTCGAGGCGTTCGTGCGGCCCGCAGGCGCGGGAGGGCACGGGTGGCCGGGAGACCGGCCGAAGGGGCGTAGCTCAATTGGCAGAGCAGCGGTCTCCAAAACCGCAGGTTGCAGGTTCAAGTCCTGTCGCCCCTGCACTTACCGCACACCAGACGACCCGGAGGTAGCCGCGTGAGCCAGGATCGCGACGACGACGTCGACGTCAACGGCGTCCGCGATTCCGACGCCGCTGCCGCCGTCCCCACCGGCAAGGCGGGGCGCGGCGACACCGCCGTGGCCGGACGGGTCCGTACGGACGCGGACAAGCCGGAGGACACGCGGACCGCCCGCACGAATCCGTTCCAGTACATCGGGCAGGTCGTCGAGGAGCTGCGCAAGGTCATCTGGCCCACGCGCAACCAGATGGTCACCTACACCATCGTGGTGTTCCTGTTCCTCATCTTCATGACCGCGCTGGTCTCGGGCGTCGACTTCGGCGCGGGCAAGCTCGTCGAGCTCGTCTTCGACCGCTAGAGACCTGCCGCTGGGGTCCGGGGCGAGATCCGGACCGCCGAACTTCGAGAGGACCGCATTTCCGTGAGCGACATCGATCAGAGCCCCGAGGCCGAGGGCGCCGAGCAGGCCGCGACCGAGGCGGACGCGGTGCTCGGTGACACGGCTGCGGATCCCGCCGACACCATCGACACCGACGCCGAGGCTGACGCCGCCGACACCGTCGCGGCTGGCGCCGAGCTGGACCAGGACGCCGCCACTGACGCGGTCGAGACCGAGCTCGACGAGCATGTCGAGGGTGAGACCGTCCCCGAGGGCGACGAGACCGTTGCGGAGGACGAGCTCGCCGAGTCGGCGCTCGAGACTTCCGGCGAGGCGCCCGAGGGGGCTCCGGCCGAGGAGGCCGCGGCCGACGAGGCGGCCGCGCCCACGATCGACCCGATCATCGCCTTCAAGCGTCAGCTCCGGAAGCTTCCCGGTGACTGGTTCGTCATCCACTCCTACGCCGGGTACGAGAACAAGGTGAAGGCCAACCTGGAGACCCGCGCCGTGACCCTCGGTGCCGAGGACAAGATCTTCCAGGTCGAGGTCCCGGTCGAGGAGTTCACCGAGGTCAAGAACGGCCAGAAGAAGGTCGCCAACCGCAAGGTCCTACCCGGCTACGTGCTGGTGCGGATGGAACTCGACGACGAGTCGTGGGGCGTCGTGCGCAACACCCCGGGCGTGACCGGGTTCGTCAGCGCGACCGGTGGCGCCGCCGGCAAGCCCACCCCGCTCTCGCTGAGCGACGTGGCCAAGTTCCTGGCCCCCAAGCCGGAGAAGAAGTCCGCCGCCGCGGGCACCGCCGACGACCAGGGCTTCGCCCCGCAGGCCGTCGAGGTGGAGTTCGAGGTCGGCGAGTCGGTCACCGTCATGGACGGCCCGTTCGCGACGCTGCCCGCGTCCATCTCCGAGGTCGATCCGGCCGCGCAGAAGCTCAAGGTCCTCGTGTCGATCTTCGGTCGCGAGACCCCGGTCGAGCTCGGCTTCACGCAGGTCGAGAAGATCGACTGACCCGAGAAACTCCCACGACGACCCGTTCCGCGCCCGGCGTGGGGCGGGTCGCTCGTCTGTCAGCCCGGCCGTCGTCGGCGATTAGGGTTCCGACCGGCCGCGCGCGTAGACTCTCCAAGGTTGCGCCTGTGTTCCCGCCTGCCCTTCCGGGGTCGTGTGGGGAACCGGGTGCACACGACAGTCGGCCTCCCGCGTGTACAGCGCGGAGCCGAGATCCAGTCGAAGAATCAGGAAGACTGAGGAAGACGATGCCTCCGAAGAAGAAGAAGGTCTCAGGGCTCATCAAGCTCCAGATCCAGGCCGGCGCAGCCAACCCGGCCCCGCCGGTCGGTCCGGCTCTGGGTGCCCATGGTGTCAACATCATGGAGTTCTGCAAGGCCTACAACGCCGCCACCGAGAACCAGCGCGGAAACGTCGTGCCGGTCGAGATCACGGTCTACGAGGACCGGTCGTTCGACTTCAAGCTGAAGACGCCGCCGGCCGCCAAGCTCCTGCTCAAGGCCGCCGGCCTGCAGAAGGGCTCCGGCACCCCGCACTCCGCCAAGGTCGGCAAGGTCTCCATGGACCAGGTCCGCGAGATCGCGCAGACCAAGATGGAGGACCTCAACGCCAGCGACATCGACCAGGCCGCGAAGATCATCGTCGGCACCGCCCGTTCCATGGGCATCACGGTCGAGGCCTGACCTCCACCCCCCGAACATCTGTGGGAGGGCAGCTCAGGCCCGCACCACACCCGACCGTCGCGCGTGAAGACGCGGCAGGAATGGAACTGACATGAGCAAGAACAGCAAGGCCTTCAAGGCCGCAGCTGAGAAGGTCGACCGCACCAAGCTGTACTCGCCTCTGGACGCCCTGGCCCTGGCCAAGGAGACCGGCTCGACGAAGATGGATGCCACCGTCGAGGTCGCCATGCGACTTGGCGTCGACTCCCGCAAGGCGGACCAGATGGTCCGTGGCACCGTGAACCTTCCGCACGGTACCGGTAAGACCGCCCGCGTCATCGTCTTCGCCGCGGGCGAGAAGGCCACCGAGGCCGAGGCCGCCGGCGCCGACGTCGTTGGCTCCGACGACCTCATCGAGCGCATCCAGGGCGGCTGGCTCGACTTCGACGCCGCGATCGCCACCCCGGACCAGATGGCCAAGGTCGGCCGTGTGGCCCGCGTGCTCGGTCCGCGTGGCCTCATGCCCAACCCCAAGACGGGCACCGTCACGATGGACGTGACCAAGGCCGTGGGCGACATCAAGGGCGGCAAGATCACCTTCCGCACCGACAAGGCCAACAACCTGCACTTCATCGTGGGCAAGGCCTCCTTCTCCACGGAGCAGCTCACGGAGAACTACCAGGCCGCGGTCGACGAGGTCATGCGCCTCAAGCCGTCCTCCTCCAAGGGCCGCTACATGCAGAAGGTCACCATCTCCACGACGACCGGCCCCGGCATCCCGGTCGATCCGTCGGCGATCTCCAAGCTCCTCGAGGCGGGTTCCGACTCCGAAGCGAGCTGATCTGCTCGGCTGAGACGCCACCAGCTCGGCTGAAGGCCCCGCGACCGGTTATCCGGACGCGGGGCCTTCCCGCATTTCCCGGCATGCCGTGAGCGGCCGGCCGCCGGCCGACCGGTCCGCAGCCGCTCCTCCCGATGGCGTCTCGCGTGCCGGCATGCCCGCCCCCCACGCAGCCGCTCCTCGCGATGGCGTCTCGCCGTCGCTTCGGGGCGTGCGAGACGCCATGTTCGGGCGCGGCTGTGGGGGAGATGGGGCTGCGGCGAGGGCGAGACGCCATCGCAACGAGCGGCCCCGGGCACGGATTCCCTCGCGTTCGCACGCGCGGTACGGCAGCCCGGAGCACACAGTGACCTAGCTCACCCGCATGACAATGCCCTCGGGTATGGTTGGGTCACGCGGTCGCCGTCGGCACGCCCGCCCCGCTACCGGAGGGGGCCACGATCGGGGTCGACCGGATTACCCGCGGTGGCCGCCGCGGACGAGGTGCTCGACGATCGCGGTGACGACGTCCGCGACACGGTCCGTCAGCTCAGCGCGGCGCTGCAGACCGTCTCCGACGGCCGCGACGACATCTTCGCCACCGTCCGCAACCTCGAGGCCTTCACCGCCGCGATGGAGGGTTCCGGCGAGCAGATCACCACCTTCAACGAGGTGATGGCGGCGGTGACCGTCTCGGTGTCGCGCGGCCGGGGGGAGATCGGCCCGGCGCTCACCGAGCTCGACCTGGCAGTCGACGAGGTCCGCGACTTCGTCCGCGACAACCGGCAGGTGGGCATCGAGACCGTCCGGACGACCACCGACCTGCTGACGGTGCTGGCCGAGCAGCGCGACGACATCGCCCAGATCCTGCACGTCGCACCCACCGCGCTGTCGAACCTGCAGGGGATCTACCAGCCGTCGCAGAACGCGGTGATCTCGTCCCTCGCGCTGACCGACTTCGCGAACCCGATGCAGTTCATCTGCTCCGACCTGGCCGCTGCAGAGGAGACCGACGTGCACACCGCCTCCGAGGAGTGCGTGCGACTGCTCGGCCCCACGCTCACCGCGCTGGCGGTGGACTACCCGCCCGTGGCGATCAATCCCAGCCGCGGCGTCGGGGCGCTGCCGCACCAGCTCGACTACACCCACGACCACCTGCGGCCGGCTCCCGCCCTCGCGACCCCTGCCGACGCGTCCCCGACCCCCGCCGGCCCGGCGGACGGTCGCGTCGGCGTGACCGACCTGCTCACCGAGGGCGTCCGGTGACCGGGCGGCGCGCCGTGGGCGCGGCGCTGCTGGTCGTGTCGACGACGACGATGAGCGGTTGCGACTGGAAGGGGCCCAACAGTCTCCCGCTGCCCGGGACGGCCGGGGGCGGGCCGGACGGCTACTCGGTGACGGTGCAGCTCGCCGACGTCACCACCCTGGACCGCAATGCCCGTTTCCGGGTCGGCGACGTGACGGTTGGCCGCATCGCCGACATCCGCCTCGGCCCGGGGTTCGCCGAGGTGACGGTCGACCCCGACGGGGAGGTCCGCCTGCCGCGCAACGCCACGGCCCGGGTGGGGCAGAGCAGTCTCCTCGGTGCGTCCCACCTCGAGCTGTCGGCACCTCCGGGCGAACCCGCCGAGGGCACGCTGTCCGACGGCGACCTCGTCCCGGTGGAACGCAGCGGCGGGTACCCCACCACGGAGCAGACGCTGGCCACGCTCGCGGCGGCCCTCGGCGGCAGCGGCCTGGCCCAGGCGGCGGAGGTCTTCGGGGAACTCGACGTCGCGATGACCGGCCGCACCGACGAGGTCCGGGCGGTGGCGGGACGCCTCAGCGAGTTGCTCACCGGGCTCGAGGCGCAGAAGGAGGACATCGTGGTGGCGTTGGAGTCACTGGAGAGGCTCTCGACCGAACTCGCGATCCGCAGCGACGAGGTGGAGGGCGGGGTCGCCGACCTCGGGCCCGCACTCCAGGTCCTCGCGCAGCGGCGGCAGCGGCTCGTCGAGGCCACCCGCGCGGTGGACACCGTCACCGCGACCGCGGGCCGTGTCGTCGAGGCCTCCGGCGGTGACCTCCGTGCCGGTCTGGAGTCCCTCGACCCCGTCCTGCAGGGACTGGCGGATTCGGGGGCTCGCTCACCGAGTCACTGCGCTACCTGGCCACCTTCCCGTTCCCGCTGGACACCTACCGCAACGCGGTGCGCGGGGACTACGCCAACGGCACGGTCATCCTCGACCTTCGGCTGCCGGTCCTGGACACCGCGCTGCTCATCGGCACACCGTTCGAGGGGTCGCTAGCGTTGCTCGACACCATCCTGGGCGTACCCGCCCCACCCCGTTGACCAGTCCGACGTCGCCCACCGCCCCGCCTTCCCAATGGCCTTCCGGGACGATCGGGGTGGAGCGCATGGACGCCGCGCCGTCGGGGCGGACGATCTTCTCCTGCAGGACTAGCGGGATCTCGAACTCGCCGGCGGGCAGTCCCAACGGATTGTCGGGACGTCCGGTGTCGAACCGGTCGCGGGGGAGGTAGCCGCCCGCGAGACCGCCGTAGACGTTGAGGCGGGTGATGGCCATGGCGTGGTCGTGGTGCCAGAGCCCGGCCGCCTCCTGCCGGTTGTCGAAGTGGTGGAGGTGGCCCTGCCCGAGGAAGGACGACTGCTCCGGGTGGCCATCGCTGGCGGGCTCGGTGACCCCGCCGTGCAGGTGTAGCGACGTGGGTACCCGGGTACGCACCGACTCCGACAGTCCGTGCAGGCTCGTGTCGATGTCCGCGGCGTGTGGGTGGACTGAGATCTCATTGCGGTAGGTCAGCGTCGTCCGCACTCCGGCGTGCGATCACCGGACCCAGGTAACTGGCCGCGCCGTAACCCAAGGTCATCGCCGCGGGGAGGCCGCGGTGGAACCGGTGGGTGCCCGTCCGCGCGGACAGTTCCAGGGACTCTCCGGGCAGGACGTCCGGACGCGGGAGTTCGTCCACGTAGGGCTCGAGGACGGGGGAGTGGAACAACAGCGGGCTCGGACCAAGCGATCCCGGGCCGACCTGTGCGCGGGTGGCGGACGCGCCGACGAGTCCCATGCCCGCCACACCGGCCACCGTGCCGAGGAGTCTTCGCATCGTCACCACGGGCCCGCGAGCGCCGCCACCGAACCCGACCATGAGAGCTCCCGCTGCTATGACACGAGTCACAGTACCCTACAGTATGGTTCGGAGGTGGGGATCACCGAGTGACCGGGGGAGAGATGGCCCGACGGGACATGAGCCGACTCCCGAGGGTGAGAGCCGTGGGCGTGGCACTGCTTCGCGTGGGGTCACGGGGGTTGGGTATCCGCGAGTGCCGAAGCGGATGCAGGCGCGGCCGTGCCCGTCCCCGGGATCGCCACCGCGCCGTCGCAGGTGCCTTGGCGGTGGTGGCCAAGGGGGTCGGCGACGTCGAGAACCCCAGCCGCGGGCTGAGGACCCACGACACGATCCTCGCGTGGGAACCCGCCTGGATGGACCCGATCTGCGAGGGGTTTCGGGAGGCCGTACGTGGCTCGGACCTGCTCGTCCGGCTCCACGCGGACGGCCTCCGGGCGCGCGGGGTGGTCTACACCGACATCGTCTCGACGGTCGACCTGCTCGTGCACCCACCGCTGGAACAGTCCCCGCCCGGCACAGAGGTGCGGGTCGTCCGGCCGTTCGCGGGCAGCCGGCCCGTGTGGCACGGCGAACCCGGGCGCGACCCGGACTCGCGCGCTCTGGTCATGGAGGCCCTCGGTCCGACGTAGGGTGACGACGATGACGACACGACACGGTGCCGCGGGCCGATGACCCGGGGGTCGACATGGTCCGCCCGGCCGAGCGGTCCGCGCACGGGGCGCCTCTCGGCGGAGGACTGGGCCCGCGCCGGGCTGGACCTGCTCATGACCGAGGGCAGGTCCGCGGTCAAGATCAGCAGACTCTGCGCCGACTTCGGCGTCACGAAGGGCAGCTTCTACTGGCATTTCGCCGACTTCGACGCGCTCATGGCCGCCATCGCCAGGCTCTACTTCTCGCAGGAGATGGACGCCGCCCGTGGTCTGGTCACCATGGAGGAGATGCCACCCGACGCACGGCTGGAGACCATGAGCGCGATGCTCGTGGAATCCCGCGCCTGGGAGGGGGAGGCCGCGATCCGCGAATGGGCCAGGGCGGACGAGACCGTCGCCGAGGCGGTTGCCGAACTGGACCAACGCATCCTGCGGGTGGTCCACGACGCGTTCGTCGAACTCGGGTTCTCCGAACGGGGGGCGAGGATCCGCGCCGGCGTCTTGGTGTACGCCGGCATCGGGTTCGTCTACGGGCGCTCAGCGCTGCCCGTGCCCACCGTGGAGGAGATCCACGACGTGCTGGCGCTGCTGGTGAAGCCCGAGACCTGACCTCCGGGGCCAGGTCGGGGAGCGCGGGTCAGACCGCCACCCGGACCGTGAGCCCCCTCCGCTTGATCCGCGCCGAGAACTCGGTCACGGTGCCGCAGTCCTCGCCGTCGATCTGGAACGCGGCCGGTTTCTCCAACACGCGGGCGGTGATCCCCACGCCCTGGCGGAAATCCAGTGGCCGGGTCCGATGCTCTTCTTTCCCGCTCTCCTGGGTGGAGTTCCTCCGCAGTATCGGCTTGAGCCGGTGCTGGAACGTGTGATGGGCCAGCACCGCACCCGCCTGCGCCCACCCGAGAGGGCCCTTGGCGCGCAGAGCGAGAACGTCCAGGAGTCCGTCGTCGATGACGGCGTCGGGCAACAGCACCATCCCCGCCTGCAGCATCCCGCAGTTGGCCACCAGGAGGGTGCGCGCGCGGGTCTGGATCGGCGATCCGTCGTCGAGGGCGTACTCGACCCGGATCCGGTGGCCGCGCAACAGCGTGTTGGCGAACGCGCCGACGTACGCGAGCCAGCCCACCCGTGCCTTCAGTTTGTCGTCGGTGCCCGCGATCATGTCGGCGTCCATCCCGGCGCCGAGCATCACGAGGAACACGTCATCGTGGGACACGCCGTCGCCGTCGGTGTAGTGGACCTCGCCGAGGTCGATCGCGCGGCTCCGACCGCTCATGGCGACACGCAACGCACGGTCGACATCGTCCAACGGGACGCCGAGGTTGCGGGCGAGCAGGTTCCCGGTTCCCAGGGGGACGACTCCCATCGGCACCGAGGTGCCGAGCAGGCCCTGCGCCACCGACCGTACGGTGCCGTCGCCGCCGCACGCGATCACCAGTCCGACACCGTCGGCGGCCGCCCGTGCCGCCTGACCGGTGCCCGGGTCCTCCTCGGTGGTCTCGTAGAAGACGGGATCCGTCCACCCGTGCCTGGACGCCCGCTCCTCGGCGAGGCGGCGGACCTCGTCGATTCCGACCTTGGTGGGGTTGTAGACGACGGCGAGGCGAGACGGGGCTGGGGACACCGCACCAATGTGTCAGAAAGCCGACCGGCCCGCCATTCGTCGCCCCCGGGCGGATTTGGTATGCGACGGCGGCCGCCTATATCCTTGGGTCCGAAGTTTGAACGCCTGGGAGCTCTGCTCTCGGGCACCTGATCAAGTTTCACCGAAGACCGCAGGTCGCCGCTCCCGCCGGGGGTGGTCGAAGGGTCCGGGAGCGCCCGGACGGCCCGCGCAGGAGAACACCGGTCAGCGTCGGATGTGCCGTGGGTCCCCAGGGGCCCGTGCCAGCTCCTCCACGCCCCGTGCCACCTGCGCACGGGGCGTTCGTGTTTTCTCGGGCGAGATGATGCAGAAAGGAGGCGAAACATGGCAAAGCCCGCAAAGGTCCAGGCCGTCGAGGAGATCAAGCAGCACTTCCAGAACTCCACGACCGCCGTGGTCACCGAGTACCGCGGACTCTCCGTCCCGCAGGTCACCGAACTGCGCAAGACGCTGGGTGACGCGGCCACGTACACCGTGGCCAAGAACACCCTGGTCAAGCGTGCGGCTGAGGAAGCCGGAGTCGAGGGTCTCGATGACCTCCTGTCCGGTCCCACCGCCATCGCGTTCGTCACCGGTGAGGTCGTGGACGCCGCCAAGGCGCTCAAGAACTTCGCCAAGGACAACAAGGCGCTCGTCATCAAGGGCGGTGTCATGGACGGCTCACCGCTGTCCGCCACCGAACTCGACAAGATCGCCGATCTCGAGTCCCGCGAGGTCCTGCTCGCGAAGATGGCCGGTGCCCTCAAGGGTAACCAGACCAAGGCCGCCGGCCTGTTCAACGCGCCCGCTTCGCAGCTGGCACGTCTGTTCGCGGCGCTCGAGGACAAGAAAAACTAACCCCACATGCTTCCGGGCCGTCTGACGGCACCGGGACCAACAGAAAGGACGCCACCATGGCGAAGCTCAGCAACGACGAGCTGCTCGAGGCCTTCAAGGAGATGACTCTTCTGGAGCTCTCCGAGTTCGTGAAGCTGTTCGAAGACACCTTCGAGGTCACCGCGGCCGCTCCGGTCGCCGTCGCGGCTGCCGGCGCCCCGGCTGCCGGTGGCGAGGCCGCCGCCGAGCAGGACGAGTTCGACGTCGTCCTCGAGTCGGCCGGCGACAAGAAGATCGGCGTCATCAAGGTCGTGCGCGAGCTCGTGTCGGGCCTGGGCCTCAAGGAGGCCAAGGATCTCGTCGAGTCCGCCCCCAAGGCGATCGTCGAGAAGGTCGACAAGGAGGCCGCCGAGGCCGCCAAGACCAAGCTCGAGGAGGCCGGCGCGACGGTCACCCTCAAGTGATCTGACGCACTACCGCTTCACCAGGGACGGCCCGGCGATATCGCCGGGCCGTC
>NZ_JAALDN010000480.1 GCF_014144855.1 Dietzia maris
TCCTATTTGCGTTCCACTCGCCCGTTTCCTCACGCCCGCCTGCCCTCTGGCCGCGAAAACGAAACACTTTTCCACGGGATGTAACAAAGCATGCCTCCGGAGCGGTAGTTTATAGTGACCGTGGCCACAGATGATGGCTGCAGTGAGGAGTGGTGTCGTGGGCGCAGAGGTATCCGTCGAAGGTCTGACCAAGTCCTTCGGAACGCAGGCGATCTGGGAGGACGTCTCGTTCACCCTTCCCGTGGGAGAGGTCAGCGCGCTCCTGGGTCCGTCGGGCACAGGAAAGTCGGTTTTCCTCAAGTCGTTGATCGGCCTGCTCCGTCCAGAGCGCGGCAAGATCATCATCGACGGCACGGACATCCTCCAGTGCACCGTCAAGGAGCTCTACGAGATCCGCAAGCTCTTCGGCGTCCTGTTCCAGGACGGGGCGCTGTTCGGCTCCATGGACCTCTACGACAACGTGGCGTTCCCGTTGCGTGAGCACACCCGCAAGTCCGAGTCCGAGATCCGTAGCATCGTCATGGAGAAGCTCGAGCTCACCGGCCTCACAGGGGCCGAGGGCAAGCTCCCCGCCGAGATCTCCGGAGGGATGCGCAAACGCGCCGGCCTGGCCCGTGCGCTGGTCCTGGACCCGGAGATCATCCTGGTGGACGAGCCGGACTCGGGGCTCGATCCGGTGCGCACCACGTACCTGGCGCAGTCGCTCATCGACATCAACGCGCAGATCGACGCCACCATCCTCATCGTGACGCACAACATCAACCTCGCCCGGACCGTCCCGGACAACCTGGGCATGCTCTACCGCAAGAAGCTCGTGATGTTCGGTCCCCGCGAGGTGCTGCTCACGAGCGAGGAGCCCTCGGTCCGCCAGTTCCTGCGCGGTTCCAAGCTGGGACCGATCGGGATGTCCGAGGAGAAGGACGACGCGCAGATGCGCGAGGAGCAGGCACAGGCGGACGCCGGCCACAACGACGGGTCCCCGGGAGCCGACGAGGTCACGGGTGTCCCGCCACAGATGCAGCCCACCCCGGGCGGCCCCGAGCGCCGGGGTGAGATCCGCCGTGAGAAGCGTGTGGCAGAGATGCTCGACACGCTGCCGGAGGGTGCGCAGCAGGCCATCCGCGAGGAATGGGCCTCTCGCGGTCACGGCAACGGTAAGGTCGCCGCGTCGGCGCCTGCAGGGGCCACCTCGTCGCAGTCGGACGCGGGCTCCAACTCGTCCGGAGTGGACGAGCACTACGGGTCCGACGAGAATTGACGCGTCGACCGAACCGGGGGGATTTGATGGCGGAGAGTACGACCCAGCATCCAGAAGGACGGGCCGGTATGTCACCGGCCGATGTCGGAGGAGGCTTCCGGACCGCGGTGGGCGGGGCCGGCGAGGTATTCCGACTGTTCCTCGACGTGCTACGAGGGGTCTTCAGGCGACCGTTCCAGTTCCGTGAGTTCATAGAGCAGTCCTGGTTCATCGCCTCGGTGACGATCCTCCCGTCGGCACTGGTGGCGATCCCGTTCGGGGCCGTCGTGGCGATGCAGACCGGGTCGCTCGTCCAGCAGCTCGGCGCCGAGGCCTACACGGGGGCCACCGGCGTCCTCGCCGTCGTCCAACAGGGTGCGCCGCTGGTGACCTCACTGCTGATCGCGGGCGCCGCCGGTTCGGCGGTGGCCGCCGACCTCGGTGCCCGGACCATCCGCGAGGAGCTCGACGCGATGCGCGTCCTGGGGATCGACCCCATCCAGAGGCTCGTCGTCCCCCGGGTGCTCGGCATGATGCTCGTCGCGGTGCTCCTGAACGGACTCGTCTCCATCGTCGGGATCTCCGGCGGTTACGTGTTCAACATCATGCTGCAGGGCGGCACACCGGGCGCCTACCTGATGTCGTTCGGTGCCCTCGCCCAGCTGCCCGACTTCATCATGTCCTCGATCAAGGCCCTGATCTTCGGACTCATCGCCGGCGTGGTCGCCTCGTACTGCGGGATGAACCCCAAGGGCGGACCCAAGGGGGTCGGCGACGCCGTCAACCTGGGCGTGGTCCTCACATTCCTCCTGCTGTTCTTCGCCAACCTCATCCTCACGGCGATGTACCTGCAGATCGTTCCCCCGAAGGGGTCGTAATGGCGATCCATACCGATGTCGGACCCACGCGGGCCCGGCTGAGGGCCCTCGTCCGTGGCCCGGTCAACTCGTTCGACTCCCTGGGTGACCAGCTCGCCTTCCACCTGAGGGCTATCCGCTGGATTCCCCAGACGATCGTCCACTACCGGCACGAGGTGTTGCGTCTGATCGCGGAAGTGACCTTCGGCGTCGGCACCCTGGCGGTGCTCGGTGGAACCATCGGCGTCATCGTCATGATGAGCGGGTTCACCGGGGTCGTCGTCGGCCTGCAGGGGTACGCAGCCCTCGACCAGATCGGCAGCTCGGTCCTCACCGGCTTCCTGTCCGCCTACGTCAACACCCGTGAGGTCGCGCCCGTCGTGGCGTCACTCGCCCTGTCCGCAACCGTCGGCTGCGGTTTCACCGCCCAGCTCGGTGCCATGCGGATCTCCGAGGAGATCGACGCCTTGGAGGTCATGGCGATTCCGAGCGTGCCGTACCTCGTCACCACTCGGGTCATCGCCGGGTTCATCGCCGTCATTCCGCTCTACGTCGTGGGTCTGCTCTCGTCATACCTCGCCACGCGGGGAGTCAACACCATGATTCAAGGACAGTCCACAGGGTCGTTCGACCACTACTTCCATCTGTTCCTGCCTCCGGAAGACGTGATCTACTCCTTCATCAAAGTGATCATCTTCGCCTTCGTGCTGGTGATGATCCACTGCTACTACGGCTACACCGCGTCCGGGGGCCCGGCCGGCGTCGGCGTGGCGGTGGGGCGCGCTGTCCGCACCACGATCGTCGTGGTGGCGATCCTGAACTTCTTCGTCGGACTGGCACTTTGGGGCACGACCACGACGGTGCGGGTGGCGGGATGAACGAGCTCTCCGTACTCTCCAAGCGGTTGCTGGCCGCCCTTTTCATCATTATCGTCCTGGCGTTCGTCGGGACCACCATCGCGATCTACAACCGCGCCTTCACCGACTCGGACGGCGTCACCCTGTACACCGACGACATGGCGTTCGCGCTGCCGAACGACGCCGACGTCAAGGCGCGCGGTGTCCTCGTGGGCCGCGTCTCCGGTGTCGAACCCGACGGGGACCGCGTGCAGGTCAACATGGAGTTCGACCCGGCGCTCATCGAACAACTGCCGGCCAACGTCAGTGGCCGCCTGCTCCCCAAGACGTTGTTCGGTGAGCGGTTCGTCGACCTGGGGTTCCCCGATCAGCCCGTGGGGACGCTCGAACCGGGAGCGACCATCGAGCAGGACACCCGCGGCAACGCGATCGAGTTGGGGCGCGTCCTGGACGGGCTACTCCCCGTTCTCGAGGCGGTCCCGCCGGAGAAACTGGCGGGCACGCTCGGCGCGATCAACCAGGCGTTGTCAGGCCGTGGGGACGAGATCGGCGCCAGCCTGGTCGAGATCGGACAGGTGTTCGACGGCATCAACCAGGAGTTGCCCGCTCTGGAATCCGGGCTGGAGGATCTGGCGACATTCTCCCAGACCTATTCCGAGGCGCTGCCTGATCTCATCAACGCTCTGGACGCTCTGCGCACCACCGGCGACACGGTGGTCCAGCGCCGCCCCGACATCGCCGACGGACTGCGGCGGATCAGCGAATCGTCCGAGGTCCTCACCGGTTTCCTCGCCGCTAACCGCAACGACCTCATCTCCCTGGCGGTGGACTCGCGCACCTCCCTGGAGTACCTGGCTGAGTATTCGCCAGCACTGCCGTGCTCGGTGGGGAATTTCATGACACTTCTGGACCGGTCCGATGCCATCCTGGGCGTGGGCACCGAGCACCCCGCCATCCGGGTGACGCTCGAGCTCGTCAATCCCAGAGGGCGTTACGTGCCCAACCAGGACGAGCCGCGGTTCTTCGACACCCGCGGTCCCCGCTGTTACGACCCGGCGCAGGAGCCGTTCTACTTCGGTGGGGCCCCCGGCGGGGCGATCGCCGACGGGAGCTACCAGATCCCCACCCGCAATCCGGGGCCCGCGTTCATCCCGACTCTGCCCAATCCGCTTCTCCGGGACGGGCCGGTTCCGGCACTCCGTAACCGTGGCTCGGTTCCCCCGGCTCCCGGGCGGGCGGTGCCCGAGCAGCCCAATATGCCGTTTCCGTCAACCGTGACCGCGGGTCAGGACACCGACGTGGTGGCTATGGCCTACGCCGGCTCGCCGCTGGAGACCGACACCGTCCGAACCGTCCTGGGGGTCGCGTCCTCGCGCGGCGCGCAGGAGATCCCTGCCTGGATCGGCCAGATCGGCGCCCCGGCGCTTCGCGGAACGGAGGTCGGTTTCCGATGAACGCCAAACTGAAGGCCCTATTCCGTGGCGGCCTGCTGGGGTCATTCGTCAAACTGGTGGTCTTCATCGTGGTCACAGTGCTGCTCAGTTCGGTCCTCGCCGTGACCATCAGGGGCGGCACCCGGGCGGAAGGTACGGAGTACTCTGCGATCTTCTCCGACGTGACCATGCTGGAGGAGGGCGACGACGTCCGGATAGCCGGCGTCGTGGTGGGCAACATCACCGGGATGGAGATCCACGAACGCGACCTGGCTAAGGTGGACTTCACCCTGGCCGGCGACCGCACGCTGCCGGCCAACGTGCACCTGGCACTGCGGTTCCGGAACATGATCGGCCAGCGGTACCTGAACATCTCCCGGGAGCCCGGACCCGTCCAATCGGCCCTGGAGGAAGGGAGCACGATCGGAATCGAGAAGACCTCGCCCGCGGTCGATCTCACGGCGCTGTTCAACGGTTTCCGCCCGCTCTTCACGACCCTGCAGCCGGAGGACGTCAACGCGCTCGCCGACTCGCTGGTGCGGGTACTGCAAGGGGAGGGCGGCACCGTGACGAGCCTGGTCCGCCAGACTGGTGAGCTGACCAACCACCTGGCCGATCGGGATCAGGTGATCGGCGAAGTCATCGACAACCTCACCCGGGTCCTCGAGACCATCAACGAGCGGGACGTGCAGTTCCAGCAGCTCGTGGTGACCACCAGGCAACTCGTCGAGGGACTCGCCGACGAGCGCGACGCTATCGGCAGTTCGCTCGACTCGATGGCGGATCTGACCTCGTCGGCGGAGAACATCGTCACCGCCACGCGGCCCGCCGTGACGGATTCGCTCGACCACCTCAAGGTGGTCACCGACCAGATCACGACGAACCGCGACACGCTCAGCGAGGTTCTCATCAACCTGCCGCGCAAGACCGACAACCTCATCAGGATGGGTTCGTTCGGGTCCTGGCTCCAGTTCTATCTCTGTGGACTCGACGTGGTGCACGGCCCAGGCACCAACGTGCCCAACCTTCTTCCGAGCGGCGGTCCCACGATCAATCAGCCGGTGTACACGAACGTCGCGCCCCGGTGCCACGCAGGGGGAATCCCATGAGCAAGCGCAGTGCGAACGAGCCGAGGTTCAGCAACGCCACCATCGGAGCGATCGGGGTCCTGGTGATCCTCGCCCTGACCGCCGTGTCGTTCAGACTCGACGCGCTACCGATCGTCGGGGCGGGACCCAAATACACAGCCTACTTTTCCGAGGCCGCCGGGCTAGCGGACGGTAGCGAGGTCCGCGTGGCCGGCGTCAAGGTTGGCGTCGTGACCGACGTGGCGCTCGAAGGCGACAAGGTGGCCGTGGGCTTCCGGGCCAAGGACGCCTGGCTGGGTGACGACACCCGGGCGAGCATCCAGCTCAAGACCGTGCTCGGCCAGAAGTACCTCGCGCTCACGCCGGCGGGAACCGGGGAACTCGACACGTCGGAGCCGATCCCGCTTGAGCGGACGGTGGCCCCGTACGACGTGGTCACAGCTTTCTCCTCCGCAGCGGAGACGCTCGACGAGATCGATGACGCCAAATTGGCAGCGAGCCTGGACACCCTCACCGATACGATGCAGGCGTCGCCCGAGGAGTTCCGGGGCGCGGTCGACGGCATGGCGCGTCTGTCGCAGACCGTGTCCAGCCGGGACGCCGAATTGCGGAACCTACTCGAGGCCACGCGTACGAGCTCCCAGATCGTGGCGGACCGTAATGACGACTTCCGGCGCCTGATCATCGGCACCGGACAGTTGTTGGGCGAACTCAACGACCGCGCCGAGAGTCTCAAGCTGGTGTTGGCCTCCACGCGCGGACTGTCGATCGAACTCCGCCGGTTCGTCGCGGAGAACGAGGCCGAGTTCAAGCCGACCCTGGATAGTCTCGACTCCGCCCTGGCGGTGTTGACCGACCACGAGGAAGAGCTGAGGGCATCCATCCACAACCTCGGGCCCTTCTATCGGCTGTACTCCAACATTCTGGGCTCGGGCAGATGGTTCGACACCGTGGTCACCAACCTCGTCCCGCCGGGTATTCCTGAGCCGCCCTTCTATCCCGGCGCCCGCGCGCCGGCCAGACAGAGTGGGATCAACTGATGCACAAGAAGATGCCGTACTCGTTCGTCGGGCTGCTGCTCGTCGTCGTCGTGGCCGCCGTGACTGTGATTTTCCTCGCCGTCACGGGGTTCGGACGCACCAGCATCACCGCCACCTTCCCGACAGCCGTCGGAATATCGGAGGGCTCCGATGTCCGGATCCTGGGGGTCACGGTGGGTTCCGTCGACAAGGTGACCCCGATGGGGGAGACCGTCGAGGTCGAGTTCCACGTCCGCCGGGGCGTGGACGTCCCGGCGGACGCCAAGGCGGTCCAGGTGACGCCCTCGGTCGTCCCTGACCGTAACGTCCAACTACTGCCCGCCTACTCAGGCGGCCCCAAGATGGAATCGGGCGCGCACATCCCCCTCGAGCGGACCGCGACACCGGTCGAGGTGGACAAGCTCTACGCCTCGGTGGAGGAACTGACCGATGCTCTCGGCCCGGAGGGTGCCAACAAGGACGGCGCTCTCGACCGGTTCGTCACCGCGTCCGCGGACACGCTCGGAGGCAACGGTGCCGCACTCGGGCGGTCGATCGACGAGTTGTCGCAGGCCGCGACGACGCTGGCGGATTCGAGTCAGGACATCAGCGAGACCGTGGTCAATCTGCAGTCGTTCGTCACGATGCTCGCGCAGAACGATGCCCAGGTGAGGCAGTTCAACTCCCAGATGTCGACCTTCAACCAGACTGTCGCTGGTCAGCGCGAGGACCTCCAGGGCGCCCTCGCCGAACTGAGCTACGCCCTCGCGGACGTCGCGCGTGTCGTGCGGGACAACCAGGACGTGATCCGCAGCAATGCGGACCGTTTGGTGAGACTCAGTCAGATCACCGCGGACCAGAGGGGCGACATCGAGGAGATCCTCAAGACTGCTCCGTTGGCTCTGTCCAACCTCCTCGGCGCCTACGACCCCGAGGCCGGGCTGTTGTCCTTACGTCTCAACATCCCGGAGTTGCAGGACCCGGCCGGCGTCCTGTGCCAGCTCATGACACTTGGCCGCCTGAACCCCGGGGACCAGATGCTGGCCGAACTCGACAACCTCCGGCGCGCCGATATCGAGGCCTGCGAGGCTCTCGCGCCGCAGCGCAACGCCGATCTACAAGCGTCGAACCCGGATCTGCCGTTGGGCATCCTCGCTGGCGAGATGAATCAGTCTGTCCCGGTTCCCGGGACGGTCCAGGGCAATCGCGGGTGGCCGATGACGCCCGCCTCGGAAGGGGGACGGGGATGATCCGGCCGACCACGCCCATCCTCGGTCGCGCCGTCCGCGCGGTCGGTGCCAGCGCGCTCGTGGCCGCCGTCGCGGCGGGGTGCTCGTTGAATCTGGAGGACTACACTCTGCCGGGTGGCGCGGACCTGGGTGAGGACCCCATGCACGTGGCCGTCCGCTTCGACGATGTGTTGGACCTGGTCCTGCAGTCGTCGGTCAAGGTCAATGGTCTTGACGCCGGTCGCGTGTCCGGTATTTCGCTGGCGGAGGACGGGTGGACCGCAGAGGTGGACATCGTCCTCCGCGGCGACATGGAGCTCCCCGCCAACGTCGAGGCCTCGATCCAGCAGACCAATCTCCTTGGCGAGAAGTTCGTGCAGCTCAGCCCGCCGGAGGACGAGCCGCCCACCGGAGAGCTGTCCGGCGGTGACGTCATCGCCAGTTCGGACACCCGCACGGCTACCGACATCGAGCAGGTTCTCGGCGCGCTGTCGCTGTTGCTCAACGGCGGCGGCGTGGACCAACTGCAACCGATCGTGGCCGAACTGCGCAAGGCCACCGACGGCCGCGAGGAGGATCTCACCCGGACCCTGCGATCGGCGGAGGAGCTCATCGGGGGCCTGAACCGGCAGCGCGACAGCATCACCGAAGCCCTCGAGGGCGTGAACCTCATGACGTCGCGTGCCAACGATCAGCGCCAGCAGATCGAGGCGGCGCTCGACGAGCTGCCCGCCGGGGTGGCGGTGCTCGAGGAGCAGCGCTCGCAGTTCGTGGAGATGCTGCGCCGGGTCGACACACTGGGCCAGGTCGGCTCGGAAGTCCTGCTCACCAGCAGGGAGGACCTCATCGCCGACCTGCGGGCGCTGCGCCCTGTGCTGCAGTCCCTCGGCGAGTCGACTCCGGAGCTCATCGAACTGATCGGTTTCGTCCCCACCTTCCCGTTCCCGGACTCGTCTATCCCGGCGACCGTCGGCGGCGCGGCCAACATCTTTCTCTCCGTGGACGCGACGATCTCTGAGACGCTCCAGAATCTGGGGGCGAATCAGGGCGAACCGGTGGTTCGCCGTCCGAACACCACGAGCGGGCCCTACGTCGTGGACCCGCAGAACCCGTGGGTCGGCGACAACGGCCCGGACCGGCGGACGACCATCGTGCTGCCGCTCCTGCCGGTCCCGCCGGTCATGGACCGGGCGGTGGTGCCCAAGCCCGCACCAGGAGTCTCGGAGTTCTCCGAGAACTACCTGCCCGAACCAGGAGAGCCAGGAAACCGATGAGCAAGACACTCCGCACCCAGCTCATCGCCTTCTGTGTGATCGCCGCGGTCGGGATCACCTATGTAGGTGCCAACTACGTTCGCTTACCTTCGCTGTTCGGGATCGGCCAGTACCAGGTCTATCTGGACCTACCCGAGACCGGCGGGGTGTTCACCAACGCGGCCGTCAACTACCGCGGCACGGCGATCGGACGGGTGGGCGAGCTCTCGCTCACCGACGACGGTGTGCGAGTCGAGCTCGACCTCGACTCGAGCGCCCCCGACGTCCCGGCGGACACCGAGGCCGTGGTCGCCAACCGCTCCGCCATCGGAGAGCAGTACGTGGACTTGCGACCCAACAGCAGCTCGGCGCCGTATCTCGAGGACGGGGACGTGGTCTCCGCCGGACGTGAGGCGTTGCCGGTACCCGTCGAGAACCTGTTGGCCTCCGTCGACGACCTTTCCCGATCGGTCCCCTTGGACGATCTCGAGGTGACCGTCGATGAACTCGGCAAGGCGTTCCAGGGCCGGGGACCCCAACTGGAGCGACTCTCGGACTCCCTCATCCGGATTTCCGAGTCCGGTATCCGCACCATGCCGCAGTTGCAGACGCTGATCCGCGACGGGGCGACCGTCCTGGAGACGCAGGCCGACCAGTCCGGCGAGATCGTCAGTTTCTCCCGCGATCTCAGGACGGTCACCGAGGCGTTGCGTGACTCGGACTCCGACCTGGAACGGCTGATCACCACGGGACCGGAGTTCGCCGACGAGACCCGCTATCTGGTGGAGAACTCCGGCGCCCCGCTCTCTGGAGCCGTGCGGAACCTGTCGGCGACGATGAAGACAATAGATCCACTGGCGCCGTCGTTCAAGGTGCTCCTGCAGCTGTTGCCGGCACTGGCCGCCGGCGGGATGTCCGTCGCTCCTGGGGACGGGACAATCCACTTCGGTCTGTCCCTCGAGACGAACAACCCACCAGCGTGTACGCAGGGGTACGAAGGTACGTGGGAGATCATCGACCAGATGAAGGCGCAGGACCCGTCCTTCGACTGGCAGGAACAGAACTTCCCGCCCAACTACGACGCGCAGTGCACCGTGCCCTTCGGCAGCCCCACCGCCGTCCGCGGTGCCGACCGGGTGGAGTACGCGCACCCGGACGTGCCGCAGCCGTGGGACACCAAGCCCAAGATCGACCCCGACAGGGCCAACCTGTCCGTGGCGGCCACGCAGCTCGCGGTGTTGCAGGGGTTGATCCCCCGGTGACCGTGCGGCGGGGCGGCGACTCGGCGGACGGTGGGTCCGGTAGTGTCGCCGCCATGGGTTCGCAGGTAACGGACGGGGATGCGCGCCGCCCCGGGGGGACGGGGACCGTGCCGAGATGGCTGGTGGTCCTCGCGGCGATCATCCTCGTGGCGGGGCTGGCGACGTTGGGGGTGTTCGGGGTGCGTTACGCCCAGGCGCGGTCGGCACAGGAGGTGGCGTCCGAGCGCGAGGCGGCCGCCGACGTCGCCGCCCAGGTGATCATCAACGCGTTCAGCTTCGACCACCGGAACGTCGACGATTCGCTGGAGCAGCTGGCAGAGGCCTCGGCCGGTGAGTTCCTCGCCGAGCAGGAGCAGTGGGCCGACGATGTGCGAACGCGCGTGGTGGAGCAGAAGGCGGTCACCACGGCGACGGTCTCGCACACCGCTGTCGAGACCCTGGATCTCGAGGCCGGCGACGCGGCCGTCCTCGTGGTGTTCACCGCCCACTCCGAGCGGGAGGGCCAGGACGACATCACAGGCCGTCAGGCGATGCGCGTGGACCTGACGCGAGAGGACGGCACCTGGAAGGCCGACGCGGTCAACCAGGTGGGTGTGACGGTCCCGGTAGGCGAGTCCGGTCGGTCCGTGGAGGAGCTCGACGCTCCGGAGGAACAGGACGACCCGGCCACCGAGGAGGAGTCGACCCCCGCGCCGACCACCTCCGCCGGACGATGACGAAGGACGACAGTCGCTGATGCCACCGATCAAGAGAACCCAGAAGTCGGTCAATCCGGCGCCCCGTAGGCGGCTGGCCGGACACGCCGGACAGACCCGACCCGAGGGCGGGAACGCCGCGGGCCCCACGTCGTGGGACGCACGAGACGACGAGGTGGGCGGCGACGGAACCGGGGCGGGTCGCGGGGAACGGCGTGCCGGCCGTCGGCCCGGTGGTCGCACGATCGCGTACTCCGCCATCGCGACGGGGCTGGCCGCCGGGGCCATCGGGGCGTTCCTGGCGACGGAACCCGGGGTCGACGTGGACAACAGGGCGTTCGTTGACCGGGAGGCCACCGAGGAGGTCCTCTCGGCAGCGACGACCAACGTCCAGCGGCTCGTGGCGATCGATCACGAGACCCTCGACGAGTATCACGACTCCCTGGGGGAATTCCTCACCCCGAAGCTCGTCAACGAGTTGGACGAGAACTGGCCCGCGTTGCGTGACAGCTACGAGCAGTCCGCGACGAGCGTCGACGCAGAGGTCCGCGAGGCCGGTCTCGCCTACCTGCAGGGCGACAAGGCCGAGGTGTTGCTGGTCCAGGATGTGTCGATGACCAGGGACGGCGCGGCTGCGGGAAGTACCAGCGGCACCTATCTCGTCGGTCTGGACAAGATCGACGGCGTGTGGAAACTGTCGAGGATCCCGGATCTGCCCTCCTGACGAGGACTGGTCGGGAACCGATCCGGCAACCGACCGTGCCAGATCCTTGACGAAAGTGCTTTCACCCGTCACCCTTTAGGGGCATCGGGCGAGTGCCGTAGAGGTTGAGTGCGACACGGTCCGGGTGCGACGTCCCGACCGGGGGCCGATGAGGCGAGAGCCACGAGGGCAACCAGCGCAGAGACGGACGCCGCACCACGCACGTGACCAGCCTCCGGGGGACACTCCGTTGAAGGCTGGACTTTGTCGCCGCCTTCCGCTAGATTAGGTCGTTGCGCTGGCTGCTATTTGCCCTCCCGTCCGTCCGTGACGGCTCACTCCCGGTTCCACCGGGTGCTTTCCGAGCCCTCGATATCGCGGCGGACCTGGGCGGATACCCGTCGGCGGACCGCTCGCAGATACATCTGTGGTCACCGCCCGTGGTGATCACGTGAGGTGCTGGAAGGACCCATCTTGGCAGTCTCCCGCCAGACCACGTCAGTCTCCACCGTTCCCGGTGCGCCCCGGAGGGTTTCGTTCGCGAAACTCTCCGAGCCGTTGCCGGTCCCGGGGCTGCTCGACCTCCAGACGGAGTCGTTCGAGTGGTTCATCGGCTCGGAGGAGTGGCAAGAGAGGGCCGCCTCGCGCGGTACCACGAACCTCGAGGGAGGCCTGGAGTCCATCCTCAAGGAGATCTCCCCGATCGAGGACTTCTCCGGATCAATGTCGCTCTCGTTCTCGGAGCCCTACTTCGAAGAGGTCAAGGCGTCCCTCGAGGACTGCCGCGAAAAGGATCGCACCTACGAGGCGCCCCTGTTCGTCACGGCCGAGTTCGAGAACACCGAGACCGGTGAGATCAAGTCCCAGACGGTCTTCATGGGTGATTTCCCCATGATGACCGACAAGGGCACGTTCATCATCAACGGCACCGAGCGGGTCGTCGTCTCCCAGCTCGTCCGGTCGCCGGGCGTGTACTTCGATCGCTCGCGTGACAAGTCCACGGAGAGGGACGTCCACTCCGTCAAGGTCATCCCGTCGCGTGGCGCGTGGCTCGAGTTCGACGTCGACAAGCGCGACACCGTCGGCGTCCGCATCGACCGCAAGCGTCGCCAGTCGGTCACCGTCCTGCTCAAGGCCCTCGGGTGGACGACCACCGAGATCAAGGAGCGTTACGGCTTCTCGGAGATCATGATGTCCACGCTCGAGAAGGACACGGTCGAGGACACCGACCAGGCCCTGCTCGAGATCTACCGCAAGCTGCGCCCGGGCGAGCCGCCGACCCGCGAGTCCGCGGAGGCGCTCCTGGAGAACCTGTTCTTCAAGGAGAAGCGCTACGACCTGGCCCGCGTCGGTCGTTACAAGGTCAACCGCAAGCTCGGTCTGCCCGACCCCGAGGGTGACGCCACCACGACGCTCACCCGCGAGGACATCGCCGCCACCATCGAGTACCTCGTGCGCCTCCACGCGGGCGAGGAGTCGATGCAGGTGGCCGGTGGCCGCGAGGTGCCGGTCGAGGTCGACGACATCGACCACTTCGGCAACCGTCGTCTGCGTACCGTCGGCGAGCTCATCCAGAACCAGGTCCGCGTCGGCCTGTCCCGCATGGAGCGTGTCGTCCGCGAGCGCATGACCACGCAGGACTCCGAGGCGATCACCCCGCAGTCGCTGATCAACATCCGGCCCATCACGGCGGCGCTCAAGGAGTTCTTCGGAACCTCCCAGATGTCGCAGTTCATGGACCAGAACAACCCGCTGTCGGGTCTGACCCACAAGCGTCGTCTGTCCGCGTTGGGCCCCGGTGGTCTGTCGCGTGAGCGCGCCGGGCTCGAGGTCCGCGACGTGCACGCCTCGCACTACGGCCGCATGTGCCCGATCGAGACCCCCGAGGGTCCGAACATCGGTCTGATCGGTTCGCTCTCGGTGTACGCGCGGGTCAACCCGTTCGGTTTCATCGAGACCCCGTACCGCCGCGTCTACGAGGGCGTCGTCACCGATCAGGTGGACTACCTCACCGCCGACGAGGAGGACCGCTACGTCGTCGCGCAGGCCAACTCGGAGATCGACGCCGACGGCCGCTTCGTCGAGGACCGCATCCTCGTGCGCAAGAAGCACGGTGATGTCGAGATGGTCGAGCCGGGCGATGTCGACTACATGGACGTCTCGCCGCGACAGATGGTCTCCGTGGCCACCGCGATGATCCCGTTCCTCGAGCACGATGACGCCAACCGTGCCCTGATGGGCGCGAACATGCAGCGGCAGTCCGTGCCGCTCGTGCGTTCCGAGGCGCCGCTCGTCGGCACCGGCATGGAGCTGCGCGCGGCCGTGGACGCCGGCGACGTGGTCGTCAACACCGCCCCGGGCATGGTGGAGGAGGTCTCGGCCGACTTCATCACCGTGATGGACGACGACGGCGGGCGTCAGACCTACCGCCTGTCGAAGTTCGCGCGCTCGAACCAGGGCACCTGCTCCAACCAGCGTCCGATCGTCGACGAGGGTGACCGTGTCGAGGTCGGCCAGGTCCTGGCCGACGGCCCCTGCACCGAGAACGGCGAGATGGCGCTGGGCAAGAACCTGCTCGTCGCGATCATGCCGTGGGAGGGCCACAACTACGAGGACGCGATCATCCTCTCGCAGCGCCTGGTGGAGGAGGACGTGCTCACGTCCATCCACATCGAGGAGCACGAGATCGACGCCCGCGACACCAAGCTGGGCGCCGAGGAGATCACCAGGGACATCCCCAACGTCTCCGACGAGGTCCTGGCGGACCTCGACGACCGCGGCATCGTGCGCATCGGCGCCGAGGTCCGTGACGGCGACGTCCTCGTCGGCAAGGTCACCCCGAAGGGTGAGACCGAGCTGACCCCGGAGGAGCGCCTGCTGCGCGCCATCTTCGGGGAGAAGGCGCGCGAGGTGCGCGACACCTCGCTCAAGGTGCCCCACGGTGAGTCCGGCAAGGTCATCGGCGTCCGCGTCTTCTCTCGGGACGACGACGACGACCTGCCCCCCGGCGTCAACGAGCTGGTGCGCGTGTACGTCGCGCAGAAGCGCAAGATCCAGGACGGCGACAAGCTCGCCGGTCGACACGGCAACAAGGGCGTCATCGGCAAGATCCTCCCCGCCGAGGACATGCCGTTCATGCCCGACGGCACGCCGGTGGACATCATCCTCAACACGCACGGCGTCCCGCGTCGTATGAACATCGGTCAGATCATGGAGACCCACCTCGGCTGGCTGGCCAAGGCCGGCTGGGAGGTCCCGCGTGAGGCGGACGGCTCCCTGCCCGACTGGGCGACCAAGCTGCCGGAGGAGATCCACAGCGTCGAGGCCGGCACCAACACGGCCACGCCCGTCTTCGACGGCGCGGCGGACACGGAGATCACCGGTCTGCTCGGCTGCACCCTGCCGAACCGTGACGGCGAGCGCATGGTGCAGGCCGACGGCAAGGCGACCCTCTTCGACGGTCGCTCCGGCGAGCCCTTCCCGTACCCGGTGTCCGTGGGCTACATGTACATCCTCAAGTTGCACCACCTCGTGGATGACAAGATCCACGCGCGTTCGACCGGTCCGTACTCGATGATCACCCAGCAGCCGCTCGGCGGTAAGGCCCAGTTCGGCGGCCAGCGATTCGGTGAGATGGAGTGCTGGGCGATGCAGGCCTACGGCGCGGCGTACACGCTGCAGGAGCTGCTGACGATCAAGTCCGACGACGTCGTGGGCCGCGTGAAGGTCTACGAGGCGATCGTCAAGGGCGAGAACATCCCGGAGCCGGGTATCCCGGAGTCCTTCAAGGTGCTTCTCAAGGAGCTGCAGTCGCTGTGCCTCAACGTGGAGGTGCTCTCCAGCGACGGCCAGGCTGTCTCCCTGGGTGAGGGCGACGACGACGATCTCGACCGCACCGCCGCGAACCTGGGGATCAACCTCTCGCGCGACGAGTCCTCGGCGGCCGACGAGCTGGCGCAGTAAGTAGGCGGGCGGGCGGCAGCCCTGTCGCCCGCCCCGCACCCGAAGAATTCAGTTCCACCACGGCGGGCCCCCGGCCCCACCCCGCGAGGGCCCGCCATCATCCCACCCGGGAAAGGACGCCTACGTGCAGGACGTCAACTACTTCGACGAGCTGGTCATCAGCCTCGCGACGGCCGAGGACATCCGTAACTGGTCCTACGGCGAGGTCAAGAAGCCGGAGACCATCAACTACCGCACCCTCAAGCCGGAGAAGGAGGGCCTGTTCTGCGAGAAGATCTTCGGCCCCACCCGGGACTGGGAGTGCTACTGCGGCAAGTACAAGCGCGTGCGCTTCAAGGGGATCATCTGTGAGCGCTGCGGCGTCGAGGTGACCCGTGCCAAGGTCCGCCGCGAGCGCATGGGCCACATCGAGCTGGCCGCGCCCGTCACCCACATCTGGTACTTCAAGGGCGTCCCGTCGCGCCTGGGTTACCTGCTGGACCTGGCGCCCAAGGACCTCGACAAGATCATCTACTTCGCCGCCTACGTCATCACCGGCGTCGACACCGAGCTGCGTCACAACGAGCTCAGCACCCTCGAGGCCCAGGTCCTCGAGGAGCGCAAGATCATCGAGGACGAGCGGGACTCCGACATCGAGGCCCGCGCGCGGAAGCTCGAAGCCGATCTCGCCGAGCTCGAGGCCGAGGGTGCCAAGGCCGACCAGCGCCGCAAGGTGAAGGACGGCGGCGAGAAGGAGATGAAGAAGATCCGCGAGTCGGCCCAGCGCGAGCTGGACCGTCTCGACGAGATCTGGACCACCTTCACCAAGCTCGACGTCAACCAGATCATCGTCGACGAGGGCATCTACCGCGAGCTCGAGGACCGCTTCGGCGAGTACTTCGAGGGCGGCATGGGCGCCGAGGCGATCCAGGCGCTGCTGCTGAACTTCGACCTGGCCGCCGAGGCCGAGTCGCTGCGGGAGATCATCCGCAACGGCAAGGGTCAGAAGAAGATCCGCGCCCTGAAGCGCCTCAAGGTCGTCTCCGCGTTCCTGCAGTCGGGCAACCACCCGGCCGCGATGGTCCTCGGGGCCGTCCCGGTGATCCCACCGGAGCTGCGTCCGATGGTCCAGCTCGACGGTGGCCGCTTCGCCACCTCGGACCTCAACGACCTCTACCGTCGGGTGATCAACCGCAACAACCGCCTCAAGCGGCTGATGGATCTCGGCGCCCCCGAGATCATCGTCAACAACGAGAAGCGGATGCTGCAGGAGTCCGTCGACGCGCTGTTCGACAACGGCCGGCGTGGCCGGCCCGTCACGGGCCCGGGCAACCGCCCGCTCAAGTCGCTCTCGGATCTGCTCAAGGGCAAGCAGGGCCGGTTCCGTCAGAACCTGCTCGGCAAGCGCGTCGACTACTCCGGTCGTTCCGTGATCGTCGTGGGCCCACAGCTGCAGCTGCACCAGTGTGGTCTGCCCAAGCTGATGGCGCTCGAGCTGTTCAAGCCCTTCGTCATGAAGCGTCTGGTAGACCTCAACCACGCGCAGAACATCAAGTCCGCCAAGCGCATGGTCGAGCGTCAGCGCGACCAGGTGTGGGACGTGCTCGAAGAGGTCATCGCCGAACACCCGGTGATGCTCAACCGTGCGCCCACGCTGCACCGCCTCGGCATCCAGGCGTTCGAGCCGCAGCTCGTCGAGGGCAAGGCCATCCAGCTGCACCCGCTCGTGTGTGAGGCCTTCAACGCCGACTTCGACGGTGACCAGATGGCCGTGCACCTCCCGCTGTCCGCGGAGGCGCAGGCCGAGGCGCGCATCCTCATGCTCGCCTCGAACAACATCCTGTCGCCGGCGTCGGGTCGTCCGCTCGCCATGCCGCGTCTGGACATGGTGACCGGCCTGTACTACCTCACCCGTCTGGACGAGGGTGCGACCGGCTCGTACGTCCCGGCCTCCGAGGACACCCCCGCCGTGGGCGTGTACTCGACGCCGTCGGAGGCCATCATGGCCGTCGACCTCGGCGTGCTGGACATCCACGCCCCGATCCAGGTCCGACTGACGCACCAGCGTCCGTCGACCGACGTCGAGGCCGAGCAGTTCCCCGAGGGCTGGACGCAGGGCCAGGAGTGGCTGACCGTGACCACCCTCGGTCGCGTGATGTTCAACGAACTGCTCCCGGCGGACTACCCGTTCGTCAACGAGCAGATGCCCAAGAAGCGTCAGGCCGTCATCATCAACGACCTGGCCGAGCGCTACCCGATGATCGTCGTGGCGCAGACGGTGGACAAGCTCAAGGACACCGGTTTCTACTGGGCCACCCGCTCGGGTGTCACCATCGCCATGTCCGACGTGCTGGTCCCGCCGGCCAAAAAGGAGATCCTCGCCTCGTACGACGCGAAGGCCGCGCGCCTGGAGTCGCAGTACGACCTCGGCAAGATCACCGACGAGGAGCGCAAGTCGGACCTGGTCAAGCTCTGGCAGGAGGCCACCGACGAGATCGGTCAGGCCATGGAGGAGAACTACCCGGACTCCAACCCGATCCCGACGATCGTGAAGTCGGGCGCGGCGGGCAACATGACCCAGATCCGCTCGCTCGCGGGCATGAAGGGTCTGGTGACGCGTCCGAACGGCGAGTTCATCCCGCAGCCGATCAAGTCCTCGTTCCGCGAGGGCCTGACCGTGCTCGAGTACTTCATGAACACGCACGGCGCCCGTAAGGGTCTGGCCGACACCGCCCTGCGTACCGCCGACTCGGGTTACCTCACCCGTCGTCTCGTCGACGTCTCGCAGGACGTCATCGTGCGCGAGACCGACTGTGGGACGTCGAAGGGTGTCGAGACGACCATCGCCCGCCCGGTGATGGACGTCCACGGCAGCCCGACCGGGTCCCTCGAGCGCGACGAGCACGTCGAGACCTCGACGTTCGCCCGGACGCTCGCGGAGGACGCGCTCGACGCCGACGGCAACGTGATCGTCGCCGCGGGCACCGACCTCGGTGACCCGAACATCGAGGCGCTGATCGTCGCCGGCATCGAGAAGGTCAAGGTCCGGTCGGTCCTCACCTGCACCACCGGTACCGGCGTCTGTGCGACCTGCTACGGCCGCTCGATGGCCACCGGTCTCCTGGTGGACATCGGCGAGGCCGTCGGCATCGTCGCCGCCCAGTCGATCGGTGAGCCGGGCACCCAGCTGACGATGCGTACCTTCCACCAGGGTGGCGTCGGTGACGACATCACCGGCGGTCTCCCGCGCGTGCAGGAGCTCTTCGAGGCTCGTGTTCCAAAGGGCAAGGCGCCGATCGCCGAGGAGGCGGGCCGGATCCGTCTCGAGGAGGAGGAGCGCTTCTACACGATCACGATCGTGCCGGACAACGGTGCGGACGAGATCGTCTACGAGAAGCTGTCGAAGCGCCAAGGCCTGGCCCATATCGAGCTGGAGGACGGCTCCTCCCGCCCGATCGCGGACGGCGATCACCTCGAGCGCGGGCAGGCCCTCCTCGAGGGCCCGGCCGATCCGCACGAGGTGCTGGCCATCCTCGGCCCCAACGGTGTCCAGAAGTTCCTCGTCGACGAGGTGCAGAAGGTCTACCGTGCGCAGGGTGTGTCGATCCACGACAAGCACCTCGAGGTCATCGTCCGTCAGATGATGCGTCGAGTCGCGATCAACGACTCGAACAGCACCGAGTTCCTGCCCGGTGCGCTCGTGGAGCGTGCCGAGCTCACGGCGGAGAACCGCCGCGTGCTCACCGAGGGCGGCTCGCCGGCCTCGGCGCGTCCGGTCCTCATGGGCATCACCAAGGCCTCGCTGGCCACGGACTCGTGGCTCTCGGCTGCCTCCTTCCAGGAGACCACCCGCGTGCTCACCGACGCCGCCATCAACAAGCGGTCGGACAAGCTCGTGGGCCTCAAGGAGAACGTCATCATCGGTAAGCTCATCCCGGCGGGTACCGGTATCAACCGCTACCGGAACTCGACGGTCGAGCCCACCGAGGAGGCCCGCGCCGCCGCGTACTCCATCCCGGACTACGGCGATGGTTTCTACGGTCCCGAGGACGGGTTCGGGGACGCCACCGGCGCCTCGGTCCGCCTGGACGACCTGGGCTACTGAGCAGGCCCCACGGCGACTAACCGACCGTGGAGTGACACCGACACCGGACCCCCGAGCGCCTCTCGCGCCGGGGGTCCGGTGCGTTCGTCCGGCCGTGTGTGGGATCGGGGCGAACGTGTTCTAGACTTTCCCGATGTGCCCGTCGCGGCCCGCGACACTCGCCGACGGCGGGCCGACGACCATGAAGGAGGCGATCGACGGTGCGGATCGCGCTGCTCTCGTACCGGAGCAAGCCGCACGGCGGGGGCCAGGGCGTCTACGTCCGTCACCTCAGCCGCGAGTTGGCGGCACTCGGACACACGGTCGAGGTGTTCTCCGGTCAGCCCTACCCGGAACTCGACCCGGGCCCCACGCTCACCGAGGTCCCGAGTCTGGACCTCTACAACGACGCGAACCCGTTCCGTACCCCGCACCCGCGGGAGATCCGCGACCTCATCGACGTGCTCGAGGTGGTCACCATGTGGACCGCTGGGTTCCCGGAGCCGCGGACGTTCAGCATGCGGGCCGCGCGCACACTCCGGGAGCGTCTGGACGACTTCGACGTGGTGCACGACAACCAGTGCCTGGGATCCGGCCTGCTGGACCTGGAGAAGGCGGGTTTCCCCGTCGTGGCCACGGTGCACCACCCCATCACGCGGGATCGCGCGCTGGCCATGAAGGAGGCCCCGCTGCGCAAGAAGATCACCACGTGGCGCTGGTTCGGGTTCCTGGGCATGCAGATGCGGGTCTCCCGCAAGCTGCAGGAGATCATCACGGTCTCCAGCAACTCCGCCGATGACATCGCCACCGACTTCGGTGTCGATCCGGTTCGCATCGTCACCATCCCGCTGGGCGTGGACACCGACCGGTTCCACCATCGTCGCGTGCGCGAGCCCGGCCGCCTGGTCTGCGTGGCCAGTGCCGATCAGCCGCTCAAGGGCGTGCCGGTCCTGTTGCGCGCGCTGGCCAGGGTCCGCGAGGAGCACCCGGGCGTGCGCCTGACGCTGGTGTCCAAGCTCAAGCGCAAGGGCGAGGCTGCCAGGCTGCTCGACAAGCTGGGCCTGAGGGACGCGGTGGACCTGGTGTCCGGGGTCGACGACGACGAGCTCGCCGATCTCGTCGGGTCGGCCGAGATCGCGGTCGTGCCGAGTATGTACGAGGGATTCTCCCTGCCTGCGGTGGAGGCCATGTCCAGCGGCTGCGCTCTCGTCGCGACGCGTGCCGGCGCGCTGCCGGAGGTAGTCGGCACGGACGACTCGGCGGCCCGCCTGGTCGAGCCGGGCGACGTCGACGCGCTGGCCCGTGAGATCAGCGCGCTGCTGTCCGACCCGGCCGAGCGGCAACGCCTCTCTCAGGGCGGCCGTGCACGGGTCATGGAGCGTTACAGCTGGGCCGCCGTCGCCCGCCGGACCGTCGAGGTCTACGAGGCCGCTATCGCCCGGGTCCGCGGCGACGCGCTGCCGGACCTGACGGCCGGGCCGGTCCTCGGGCCGGATCAGACCGAGATCGACGAGCACGTCACCGATGACGTGCCCGAGGTGCTCCCGGAGTCCGGTGAGTACACCATCCGTGAGCAGGAGGACGCGCATGCTGACCGCTGATTTCGACCGTCTCGGGGTCACCCCCGGTATGCGAGCCATCGACGTGGGGGCCGGCCTCGGTCGTCACACCTTCGAGCTCTACCGGCGTGGCGCGGACGTCACGGCGTTCGACCAGAACGCCGACGAGATGCAGCAGGTCTCCGACATGCTCGCCGCCATGGAGGCCGAGGGCGAGGGGCTGCCCACCTCGAAGGGGGAGGCCGTCACCGGGGACGCGCTCAACATGCCGTACGAGGACGCGACCTTCGATCTGGTGCTCATCTCCGAGGTGCTCGAACACGTCCCGGAGGACACCAAGGCCATCGCCGAACTGGTGCGGATCCTCAAGCCGGGCGGCGTCGCCGCGGTGACCGTGCCGCGTGAGTGGCCGGAGAAGCTCTGCTGGAAGCTGTCCGACGCCTACCACTCCAACCCGGGTGGGCACTGCCGGATCTACACCGCCGAGGAGTTGGGGTTCAAGCTCCGCGCGGCGGGCCTGGAGGTCACCGGCACCGGGTTCGCCCACGCGCTGCACGCCCCGTACTGGTGGCTCAAGTGCGCGGTGGGCACGGAGAACGACGACCACCCGTTGCCGAAGGCGTACCACAAGCTGCTCGTATGGGACCTGATGAAGGGGCCCTGGATCACCCGCACCGCCGAGAAGGTGCTCAACCCGGTGATGGGCAAGTCCATCGTGTTCTACCTGCGTAAGCCCGTGGAGGCCTGATCGTCCGTGCAGACGCCCAACACCGGAGTCACCAGCCAACGTCCGGTCCCCGCCGTGCCCGGGGTCCTCGACGCCGACGCGGTCCGCGCCACCGGCGAGTGGCTCGCCTCCGTCCAGAAACCCAACGGTGAGATCCCGTGGTTCACCGGCGGTCACACCGACCCCTGGGATCACGTGGAATCGGCGATGGGCCTGTCCGTCGCGGGTCAGTGGGAGGCCGCCGAGAGGGCGTACGGGTTCCTCCGGGACACCCAGCGGGGCGACGGGTCGTGGCCGATGAAGTGGCAGGACGACCACGTCGCCGACGGTGACATCGATTCCAACTTCTGCGCGTACGTCGCGGTGGGCGTGTGGCACCACCACCTGGTGAGCGCCAGGCCCGGGTTCCTCGAGTCGATGTGGCCGATGGTGCGCCGGGCACTCGACCTGGTGCTGACCTTCCAGGGTCCCGAGGGGCAGATGTGGTGGGGCGCCGGACCCGAGGGCTTCTGCGAGGAGGCGCTGGTCACCGGCTCGTCCAGCATCCACCACGCGCTGCGCTGCGGCGTCGCGATCGCCGAGGAACTCGGCGGGAGCGCGCCGGACTGGGACGCCGCCGCCGACCGGCTGGGCCATGCGCTGCGCGCCCACCCCGAGCTCTTCACACCCAAGGACGAGTTCTCCATGGACTGGTACTACCCGGTCCTGGCCGGTGTGATGGTGGGGGACCAGGCACAGGCGCGGCTCGACTCCCGGTGGGACGACTTCGTGGTGGACGGCCTGGGCATCCGCTGCGTCGACCACCGGCCGTGGGTCACCGGGGCCGAGACGTGCGAGCTGGTCCTCGCCCTGGAGGCGGCCGGGCGACACGAGCAGGCGCTCGCGCAGTTCACCAACATGCAGCACCTGCGGGACACCGACGGCTCCTACTGGACCGGACTCGTCTTCGCCGACGGCAAGCGGTGGCCGGTCGAGCTGAGCACATGGACCGCGGCCGTCATGTTGCTGGCGGCGGACGCCCTATCTCGCACCACCCCGGGCAACGAGATCTTCCGCTACGTCTCGCACCACACCATGCAGCGTCTGCAGTCCCAGCCGGGGGATCCGGCCGACTGCGTGGCGGGCGAGGTCTGCCCACCCGCCGCAGTCGTGCGCTAGTCTGTGGCGACACCGCCGCTGGACACCTGTCTGATCAGGTGTCAGGCGGCGGGTCGACGCTGCGCACGAGGGAGAACGCATGGAATTCGGACTGACCCTGTTCACCAGTGACCGGGGCATCCGGCCGACCACGGCCGCCGTGGCCGCCGAGCGGGCCGGGTTCTCCGCGTTCTACGTTCCCGAGCACACGCACATCCCGGTGCGGCGCGAGGCCGCGCACCCGGGCACCGGCGGCGCCGAGCTCCCCGATGAGCGGTACAGCCGCACCCTGGACCCGTGGGTCGCCCTCGGCGCCGCCGCGGCGGTCACGTCGACCATCCGTCTCGGGACCGCCGTGTCCATCCCGGTGGAGAGCGACCCCGTCACGTTGGCCAAGACCATCGCGTCGGTCGACCACCTCTCCGACGGGCGCACCGTGCTCGGCGTGGGGTACGGCTGGAATCTGGACGAGATGGCCGACCACAACGTGCCGCCGAAGCGTCGGCGCACCATGCTCCGCGAGTACCTCGAGGCCATGCGGGAGCTGTGGACGCGCGACGAGGCCGAGTACCACGGTGAGTTCGTGGACTTCGGTCCCAGCTGGGCCTGGCCCAAGACCGCCCGCACTCCCGGCCCGCTCACCCTCGTGGGAGCGGCCGGCACCGAGAAGAACCTCAGGTGGATCTGCCGCAGCGCCGACGGCTGGATGACCACCCCGATCTCCCAGGACATCGCCGGCAGCGTACGGACGCTGCGGGAACTGTGGGCCGAGGCAGGTCGGGAGGGCGAGCCCTACATCGTGGTCCTCGACGGGAAACCGGATCACGAGAAGATCGACGCCTACCGCGAGTTCGGCGTCCACGAGCTCGTCTACGGAACCCCGGATCGGACCGAGGACGAGGTCCTGGCCTACATCGACCGCCTCGCCGGCAAACTCGGCCTCAACGCCCTGGTCTGAGGCGGGCGGGGCCACCTGGACAGCCCCACCGGGACTCCGCACGCCGGTACCGTCAGGGTATGGACACCAGCGCGCCCGCCGCCCCCGTCGTCGTCGTCACCGGAGCCGGGGGCGGCCTCGGGGCGGCCACCACCGCGCTCTACGCCTCGCGGGGCTGGCACGTCGTGGCCGTCGACCTCCAGGCACCGCCCGGCGGTGACCGCATCACGCCCCACGCCGCGGACGTCACCGACTCCACCTCGCTCACCGCCCTGGCCGACCGGGTCCGACGCGAGCACGGTCGCCTCGACGCGCTCGTCACGTTCGCGGGCGTCCTCGGGATCGGGCCGCTGGCCGAGACCGATCCGGACCGGGTGCAGCAGGTCCTGGATGTCAACGTCATGGGCACCGTGCGCACCGTCCACGCCCTGTGGGACCTGCTCCGGGAGACCCGCGGGAGGGTGGTCCTCATCAGCTCCGAGACCGGCCCCCAGCACGGCATGCCGATGAACGGCGCCTACGCCATGAGCAAGCACGCGATCGAGGCCTACGGTGACGCGCTGCGGCGCGAGCTGATGTTCCTCGGCCTGGACGTCGTGCTCGTCCAACCGGGTCCGTTCCGCACCGGGATGACCGCCTCGATCCGGCGGCGCTTCCAGGAATCGACCGCCCCCGGTTCGCCGTTCGCCGCGATGGCCGCGGTGATGGGGGAGATGGCCGCCGGTGAGGACGACAAGGCCACCGACCCGTCCGTCCTCGCCGAGGCGGTGTGGACTGCCGGCACCACCGCGCGCCCCCGCCGCCGCTACGCCGTGCGATGGGACCTCGGCCGACGTCTCCTGGACCACCTGCCGGTGGCGGTCGTGGACAAGGCGCTCGTCCTGGCGCTGGGCGGGAAGATCAACGCCAAGACGCTGGAGCTGCGCCGCGAGGCCGTCGACGCCCGGGCCGAGATGAGCGAGGTCGTCGAATGAGCAACCTCGACCCCGACCCGCCCGAGATCGAGTGCGAGGCCGGCGGTGCGCCGGGCGGGCCCCGTTCGGAGGACGCACAACCCGGCGCGGCCGCCGTGGAGATCATCACCTCCCGCGAGGTGCCCCTGGGCGGGCCGCGGGCGATGACGGTCCGCCGGACGCTGCCGCAGCGCCAGCGCTCGCTCATCGGCGCCTTCTGCTTCGTCGACCACTACGGACCCGATGACGTCTCGGCCACCGGAGGCATGGACGTGCCCTCGCACCCGCACACCGGCCTGCAGACCGTGAGCTGGCTCTTCGAGGGCAGCGTCACCCATCACGACTCCGGGGACAACCATGCTGTGGTGCGCCCGGGGGAGGTCAACCTCATGACCTCCGGCGCAGGCATCTGCCACACCGAGGTCTCGACCCAGGACACCACCGTCCTGCACGGCGTGCAGCTGTGGACCGTGCTACCCGAGGAACACCGCGAGAGCAGCGGCCGCAGGTTCGACCACCACGTGCCCGACCCCGTCGGATTCGCCGGCGGATCGGCGCGGGTGTTCATGGGGTCGCTGCTGGGCTCGTCGTCGTCGGTCACCACCTACACCCCCCTCGTCGCCGCGGAGCTCCGGCTCGACCCCGGCGGCGAACTGCGACTGGACGTCGACCCGTCCTTCGAGCACGGGCTGCTCGTCGACTCCGGTGATCTGACCCTCGAGGGCGTCGACGTCGAGGTCAGCCATCTCGCGTACACCGGCGTCGGCGAGACCACCCTGACGATCTGCAACACCGGCACCACCGCCGGGCGGGCGGTCCTCATCGGTGGCACCCCGTTCGAGGAGGACATCATCATGTGGTGGAACTTCATCGGCCGGACCCACGACGAGATCGCGGGCTACCGCGAGCAGTGGGAGGCCGGATCGGAGCGCTTCGGACGCGTGGACGGCTACATCGGCCACGACCCGCGGGGGCTGACCCGGCTGCCCGCGCCCACCCTGCCCACCACCACCCTCAAACCGCGGGTCAACCCGGACCCGCGCGCGCAGTCGACCCCGATGTGAGAGGACACCGCAGATGACCGAGTACATTGACAAGACCGGCGCGACCGTGACCGTGGACCGAGCCGACTCCACCGAGGCGTTCGAGGTCCGGGACGCCTCCGGCGAGGTCGCCGGCCACGCCGATTTCCGCGACCACGCCGGCGAGCGCGTCTTCCACCACACCGTGGTCGACGAGCAGTTCGGTGGCCGGGGCATCGGCACCGCACTCGTGCGCGGCGCGGTGGAGGCCACGCGCGAGGAGGGGATCACCATCGTGCCGGTGTGTTCGATGGTGGAGGGTTTCCTCGGCAAGAACGCGGACGAGTTCGCCGGCGCGTACCGGGAGGCCACGGACGCCGACCGGGCGCGATTCGGCGGGGAGGGCTGACATGGGGGTTCCGCAGTTGGACCGCACCCAGCGCGAGGTCTACAAGCGGTTCGTCCGCACCGCCGTCGCCTCGCGGGAGGCCTCCGGCGAGGCCGGGCTGGAGGAGTCGCTGCTCGAACTGGTCAACGTGCGCGTCTCGCAGCTCAACGGCTGCGCGGCCTGCCTGGCCACCCACGTGCCGGCGGCCCGCAAGGCCGGGGTCTCCCAGGACCGGCTCGACCTGCTGCCCGCGTGGCGGGAGATCGACGCCTTCGGTGACCAGGAGAGGGCGGCACTACGACTGGCCGAGACGCTGACCCGGCTGGACGACGCCGAGGAACGTGCCGCCGCGATCGCAGCCGCCGCCGACCACTTCTCCGACGAGCAGCTCTCGGCGCTCGAGTGGACGATCGTGCTGATCAACGCCTTCAACCGGGTGTCGATCGCCAGCCACCACCAGCCGGCGATCGAGGACTGACCGGGCCCGGCCGCGGTGCGGGGGTGCGTGGTCAGCTGGTGGCGACCGGGCGGTCAGCGGGTGGCGACCGGCACCATCGCCGCCCGGTCGGAGCGGACGATCTCCTTGCCGAACGGGAAGCACGTGACCGGGATGAGCTTGAGGTTGGCCCACGCTAGGGGCAGGCCGATGATCGTCACGGCCTGTGCGACGGCCGTGGCGACGTGGCCGATCGCCAGCCACAGTCCGGCCACCAGGAACCAGATGACGTTGGCGACCGTGCTCACCCCGCCGGGACGGCCCCGGTCGACGACCTCCCGGCCGAACGGCCACAGCACGTAGGCGGCGATCCGGAAACTCGCGACCCCGAACGGGATCGTGATGATGAGGATGCAGGCGAGGATCCCGGCCAGCACGTAGCCGAGGAACAGCCAGATGCCCGCGGTCAGCAGCCAGATGATGTTGAGGACGAGGGTCAGCACTGCACGCATGGTGCCCACCCTATGCCGGAAGCGGAAGTGGCATCGCAGGGCTACGGTGGGCGGTGTGAGCGATAAGCCGAACGTCAAGACTCTCGGCGAGCTGCGCGCCGCCGGATACACCAGCCGCACCCTCCGGGAGGAGCTGCGCGAGAACCTGCTCGCGGCCCTGGCCGCCGGACGCGATCCGTGGCCCGGCATGCACGGCTTCGACACGACGGTGATCCCTCAGGTCGAGCGGGCGATCATCGCCGGCCACGACATCGTCCTCCTCGGCGAACGCGGTCAGGGCAAGACCCGCCTGCTGCGCACGCTCGTCGGGTTGCTGGACGAGTGGTCGCCCGTCGTGGCCGGATCCGAGTTGGGTGAGGACCCGCTCGCGCCGATCACCGGACCCACGCGCGAGCGGATCGCCCGTGAGGGCGATGCGCTGCCCGTGCAGTGGCGCCACCGTGACGAGCGCTACGTGGAGAAACTGTCCACCCCGGACACCTCCGTCGCCGACATGATCGGCGACGTCGATCCCATGAGGGTGGCCGAGGGCCGCCGACTGGGTGACCCGGAGACCATCCACTACGGGTTGGTGCCGCGTGCGAACCGCGGGATCGTGGCCCTCAACGAGCTGCCCGACCTGGCCGAGCGGATCCAGGTGGCGTTGCTCAACGTCATGGAGGAGCGGGACGTCCAGATCCGAGGCTACGTCCTGCGCCTGCCGCTGGACGTGCTGGTGGTGGCCTCGGCCAACCCGGAGGACTACACCAACCGCGGTCGGATCATCACTCCGCTCAAGGACCGGTTCGGCGCCGAGATCCGGACCCATTACCCGCTCGACCTGGCCGACGAGATCGAGGTCGTGCGGCAGGAAGCCGAGCTGACCGCCGAGGTGCCGGACCCGCTGATGGAACTGCTCGCCCGGTTCACGCGCGAGCTGCGCACCTCCGACTCGATCAACCAGGCCTCCGGCGTCTCCGCCCGCTTCGCCATCGCCGGCGCGGAGACCGTCGCGGCGGCGGCCCGACGGCGGGCGGCCGTGCGGGGTGCCGACGACCCGGGTGAGTCCGTGGCACGGCTCGTCGACGTGGACGCCGCCGTCGAGGTCCTGCGCGGCAAGATCGAGTTCGAGCCCGGCGAGGAGGGGCGCGAGACCGAGATCCTGCGGTACCTGCTGCGCATCGCCACGGTGGACGTCGTCCGCGGACTGTTCCGGGGGATCGACATGACCCCGCTGGTCGACGCGTTCGACGGGTCGGTGACCCTCACGACCGGCGCGAGCGTCACCGCCGCCGAATTCCTCGCAGCCCTGCCCGAGCTGTCCGAACCGGGGCTCTACGATGAGATCGCCGACAGGGTCGGGGCGTCCAACGTCGGCCAGCGGGCCGGCGGGATCGAACTGGCGCTGGAGGGGCTCTACCTCTCACGGCGTCTGTCCAAGGAGACCGGGGACGGCGCCGCCGTCTACGGCTGACACCATCGGCGGCTGCCGTGCGCCGCCGGAGCAGGAGGTGCGCGATGTCGCGACCAGAGCCCCGCGCCCGCTACGGGCGCTACATCGGCGGGCCGGACCCCCTCGCGCCCCCGCTCGACCTGTCCGAGGCGCTCGACGCGGTTTCCGAGGGCGTCATGGCCGGGTACTCCCCGGAGCAGTCCATGCGGGAGTTCCTCCGCACCGGCGGCCGCGACCAGACAGGCCTCGACGAGCTGGCCGGACGCATCCAGCGTCGACGCCGCGAACTGCTGCAACGGAACCACCTGGGCGGCACCCTCGAGGAGGTCTCCCGGCTGCTCGACGAGGCGCTGCTCGCCGAGCGGGGACAGCTCGCCCGCGACACCGCCATGGATCCGATGGACCGCACCCTGCGGGAGATGACCATCGAGAACCTGCCGGACTCGCCGGCCGCCGCGGTCGGGGAACTCAAGGACTACGACTGGGCCTCGTCCGACGCCCGCGAGGCGTACCGCCGCATCCAGGACCTCATGGGCGCCGAGGTGCTCGACGCCCGATTCGCCGGGATGAAACAGGCGCTGGAGAACGCGACCGACGCCGACCGGGCGGCGGTGTCGGAGATGCTGTCGGACCTGACCGAACTGCTCGACAAGCACGCCCGCGGTGAGGACACCCCCGAGGACTTCCGGGAGTTCATGGACAAGCACTCCGACGCGTTCCCGGAGCAGCCGAAGGACGTCGAGGAGTTGATCGACACCCTCGCCGCGCGGGCGGCCGCGGCCCAGCGGATGATGCGCTCGATGACGCCGGAGCAGCGGGAGGAGCTCATGGCCCTGTCGCAGCAGGCGTTCGGTTCGCCCGAGTTGATGGAGCAGCTGGGCCGGTTGGACGGGCTGCTGCAGTCCCTGCGTCCGGGCGAGGACTGGGACGGCTCGGAGGACTTCGAGGGCTCCGAGGGGTTGGGGATGTCCGAGGGGACCGCGGCCATGGCCGAACTCGGGGACCTCGACCGGCTGGCCGAACAGCTCTCCCGGAGCGACAGGTCCCCGCTGTCCGAACTCGACCTGGAGGCGGTGGCCCGCCATCTCGGTCGCGAGGCGGCGGTGTCCGTGCAGACGCTGTCGCGGCTCGAACAGCAGATGCGTGAGTCCGGCTACCTCAGTCGCCGACCGGACGGGGACCTCCGACTCTCCCCGGCCGCGCTGCGCAAACTCGGGAGGTCACTGCTCCGCGACGCCGCGCAGCGGTTGTCCGGCCGGACCGGCGCGCGCGAGACCAGGCTGTCGGGGGCCGCGGGGGAGCAGACGGGGTCGAGCCGGGCCTGGGAGTTCGGTGACGTCGAGTCCTGGGACGTGCCGAGGACCGTGGGCAATGCGATCTCCCGGATCGCCGCGGAGGGGGGCGAGACGGGTGCGGGGATCCGGCTCCTGCCCGAGGACATCGAGGTCAGGGAGACCGAGGCGCGGACCCAGGCCGCAGTGGCGCTGCTGGTGGACACGTCGTTCTCCATGGCCATGGAGGGGCGGTGGGTCCCGATGAAGCGTACGGCCCTGGCCCTCCACCACCTGGTGAGCACCCGTTTCCGGCAGGACCGGCTGCAGCTCATCTCGTTCGGCCGCTTCGCCCAGACCCGGACAGTGGAGGACCTGCTCTCCCTGGACGCGCAGTACGAGGCCGGCACGAACCTGCATCATGCGCTCCTGCTCGCCGGGCGGTATTTCCGTGAGCACCCGACGATGCAGCCGGTGTTGCTCATCGTCACCGACGGCGAACCCACCGCCCACCTGCTCAGCGGCGGGGAGCCGTGGTTCGCCTACCCGCCGGACCCCGACACCATCCGGATCACCGTCGACGAGTTGGACCGGGTCGCCCGCACCGGGGCGCAGACGACCTTCTTCCGGCTGGGCGACGACCCGGGTCTGTCCCGGTTCCTCGACGCGCTGGCCCGGAGGGTCGACGGCACGGTGGTGGCGCCGGACGTCGACGACCTGGGCGCAGCCGTGGTGGGGCGGTTCCTGCACTCACGGCGCGGCCGGCCCTCACCCGGCGACCCGTGGAGCGCCGGCGGTCGCTGGGCGGTGTGACCCGCCCCGCCGCTGCCCCGCCCCGGCTCTCCGCGAACCACGAAATCCGCTACTCCGAATCGGGATCCGCTACTCGTATCGGAATAGCGGATCCGAGTTCCGGGTAGCGGATCCTTGGAGGTGCGGGTCAAGGGGCGTGCGGGGCTCAGGGCATCGGCGCGCCGATCTCGCCGGAGTCGCGGCGCAGCACGCGCAGCGAGTCCACGGCCCGGACCTCGGTGAACTGGCCCGACTCGAGCGCGCGGCAATAGATCTCGTACGGGGGACGGCCGCCGTCCTCCGGGTTCGGGAACACGTCGTGGATCAGCAGCGCCCCGCCGATCTCGACCCATGGTGCCCAGCCCTCATAGTCGGCCTGCGCCGCCTCGGAGGAGTGGCCTCCGTCGATGAAGACGAACGACGCGGGCTTGCCCCAGACGCGGGCCACCTGGGTCGACGTGCCCACCGCGGCGGTCACCACGTCATCGAGTCGGGCGTCCCACATGGTGTGGCGGAACGCGCCGAGGGTCTCCAGGCGGCCGGTGTGCGGGTCCACCAGCGAGGTGTCGTGGTATTCCCAGCCGGGCTGGTGCTCCTCGGAGCCCCGATGGTGGTCGACGGTGACGATGCTGCCGCCGGTCACGCGGGCGGCCGCGCCGAGGAACACGGTAGAGCGGCCACAGTAGGTGCCGATCTCCACTCCCACACCGTCGCCCAGGAACTCGCAGGCGATGTCGTACAGGGTGATGCCCTCCTCCAGCGGCATGAAGCCGGGGGCGGCGAGCGCTACGGCGAGCAGCGCGGGTTCGATCTCGGGTGCGGTCATGGGTTTCAACCTAGCGCCCGCCCCTCAGCTCTCGGCGCGGCGGGCGGCCTTGCGGGCACGCGCCACGTGCGGGCCCACCACGTTGCCGAGTTTGGTCCCGTTGGGCCAGCCCGCGTAGTAGCAGAGGAACACCACGATCTCCTCCAGTTCCTCGGGCGTCAGCTCGTCCTTCCCCAACGCCGCCCCCACCTGGATGTCCGCGATGTCGGTGTTGCCCTGGGCCGTCAGCGCCCCCAGGAGCAGCAACCGGCGATCGCGGTGACTCAGGCCCGGGCGGGACCAGATCCTGCCGAACAGGTGGTCCGCGGTCTCGGCGAAATAATCACCCGGCCCGTCGGACATCTCGAAGCCGTACACCTCGGTCATCATGGCCAGACCGTGCTCGCGCTCCGGGCTCATCCCGGCGTCCGCGGCGTCGCTCATCGGTTCTCCTCGTCGTCGTGGTCTCGTCCGGTCCCGCCCGCATCGCCGGACACGCCGTCGGACGCGCGGACGTCCGCGCGGCGGGCGAGCTCACCCGGCCCGACACCGAACCCGGTGCCCAGGTCGCGCAGCGCGATGGTGCCCAGGGGCAGGTCCACGCCCAGCCGGTCGGCCAGGCCCAGGGCGAGGGACAGGTCCTTCTCGCCCAGGCCGCGGACGTGGGTGAACACGCCGTGCCAGAAGTCGTCGGCCGCGATCGGCGCGGTGGAGTCCCGCAGCATCACGGCCCCGGCGCCGCCGGTGATGGCGTCGGTGTGGCGGACCACCCGGCCCAGCTTGGTGATGTCGATGCCCGCGGCCTCGGCCAGCCGGGAGGCCTCGGCGGTGGCGGTGAACGAGATGAAGTGCAGGAGGTTGCGGGCCAGCTTCATCCGCGTGCCCGCACCCACTTCCCCGGCGTGCACGGGCATGCCCGCCCACAGCGCGAACACCGGCTTGCACGCCTCGTAGACCTCGCGCGGCGCACCGACCATCACGGCGAGCTGACCCGATTCCGCCCCCTGCGCGCCACCCGACACCGGCGCGTCCACCAGGTGGACCCCGGCGGCCGCACACACCTCGGCCAGCTCAACAGCCGTCGAGTCGGCGATGGTGGAGTGGACCGCGATCACGGTCCCCGGTGCGGCGGTGCGCAGGATCCCCTCGGGTCCGTCGACGACGTCACGCACCTGGGCGTCGTCCAGCACCGTCACCGACACCAGGCGCGCCGTGCGGGCGACCTCGGCACCGGTGGCGGCGGCGGTTGCGCCCTCGGCGACGAACGGCTCGGTCGCCTCCGGGCGCACGTCGCACACCACGAGCCCGCCCGGCCAGGCCAGGAGGCGATTCGCGATCGGCGCACCCATGTTGCCCAGGCCGATGAACCCGACCGGCGCGGGGGAGTCGCCGGGACCGCCGGGGCCGATCCGCAGGGCGGGCTTCTGTTCGGGGGCCGGGGCCGGGTCGCTCGTGATCGGATGCCCGCTCATGACCGGATGATCTGTCCGCCGTCGACGTTGAAGATCTGCCCGGTGATCCACGACGCCTCGTCCGACAGCAGGAACAGCAGCATCCCCACCAGGTCCTCCGGCTGACCCATGCGCTTGATGGGCAGCTTGTCGACCATCTCCTTGACGATCGACTGCGGGGTCGAGGAGCGGTTGGCCTCGGTGTCGATCGGCCCGGGAGCGATGGCGTTGATGCGGATGTTCGAGCCGCCCAGCTCGGTGGCGAGCTGCTGGGTGAGGCCGTTGACGCCGACCTTGGCCAGGCCGTAGAAGCCCGAGTACAGCCACGCCGCGGTGGAGGACTGGTTGACGATCGCGCCACCGCCGGCGGCGGCCATCTTCTCCCAGCAGGCGCGGACCATGAGCAGCTGACCGTTGAGGTTCACCGACATGAACTTCTCGTAGTAGTCCCACGGCACGGTGATGAGGAAGTCGAGCTTCATGCCGCCGAAGATCGCGGCGTTGTTGACCAGGATGTCCAGGCGGCCGAACTCCTCGACCGCGGCCTCGGCGCAGGCGTTGGCCGAGTCGGGGTCGGAGACGTCCGTGTGCTGGAAGACCGCCCGGCCGCCCGCGGCGACGATGTCCGCGGCGACGCGCTCCCCGTTCTCGGTCGACACGTCGGCGACCACCACGTTCGCGCCCTCGGCCGCGAGGACCTTGGCGTACTCCTCGCCGATGCCGCCGGCGGCTCCGGTCACGATGGCGGTCCTACCGTCGAAACGTCCCATGTCGTGTGTGTCTCTTCCTGTCGGCGTGGTGGTGTTGGGTGGGGTGATGCTGGATGGGGTGGTGCTGGTGAGTGGTGTGGGGCCAGGTGCCGGGCCAGTGGTGCCGGGTGCCCGGGCTCTCCGGGGCTGTCCGGGGCTGTCCGGGGCCTCAGGCCGGGGTGGCCACGGACTTGATCTCGAGGTACTCCTCGAAGCCCTCGCGGCCCCTCTCGCGGCCGATGCCGGACTGCTTGTACCCGCCGAAGGGCACGTCGGCGCCGTACCACTGGCCGCCGTTGACGCCGAGGGTGCCGGTGCGAATGCCGGCCACGACCTTCTCGATCCGCTCGGGGTCGGTGCCCCACACGGCTCCGGACAGGCCGTACGGGGAGTCGTTGGCGATCCGGATCGCATCGGAGTCGCCATCGTGGGGGATGACCACCAGGACGGGGCCGAAGATCTCCTCCTGCGCCACGCGTGCCGAGTTGTCGAGACCGGAGATGAGGGTCGGCTCCACCCAGAACCCGCGCTCCATGCCCTCGCCGGTGGGGCGACCGCCGCCGATCTCGATGGTCCCGCCCTCCTGGCGCGCCAGGGCGATGTAGCCCTCGATGCGCTCGCGCTGGACCGCGGAGATGACCGGGCCGCAGAAGGCACCCGGGTCGTTGGGGTCCTTCGGGGCGAATGCCGCCATGGCGCCCTTGGCCGCCTCGACCGCCTCGTCGTACCTCTCGCGGGGCACGACGAGGCGGGTGGTCAGCGCACAACCCTGGCCGGCGTGCGTACACGCGTTGAGGGCGGTCATGAAGCACGCCGAGTTCAGGTCGGCGTCGTCCAGCACGACCGCGGCGGACTTGCCGCCGAGTTCGAGGAAGACCTTCTTCAGCGTCTCGGCGGCGGCGGCCATGATCTTCTTGCCGGTCGCGGTGGATCCGGTGAAGGAGACCAGGTCGACGCGAGGATCGGTGGTCAGCTGTTCGCCGAGGCCGTGGTCGGACGACGACACCACGTTGAGTACGCCGGCGGGGATGTCCGTCTCCTCGGCGGCGATCCGGGCCACGGCCGCGGCGATGAGCGGGGTGTCGGGGGCGGGCTTGAGCACCACGGTGCAGCCGGCGGCCAGCGCGGGGCCGATCTTGGCGAAGTTGATCTGGTTGGGGAAGTTCCACGGGGTGATGGCCCCGACGACGCCGATCGCCTCGGGCCGGGTCGAGCGGTTGGAGCGCACGCCCATGATCTCGGACTCCCCTAGCTCGGTGACCCACTCGTAGGCCTCCACCAGGTCGGCGAGCCAGCCCAGGTCCGCGACGGGCCCCTCCAGCTGGGGGCCGGTCGTGAACATGTGGGGCGCGCCGACCTCGGCGATGGTCAGTGCCCGCAGCTCCTCGATGTGTCCCTGAAGTGCGTCGCGGAGCTGGCGCAGGCACCGCGCACGGAACGCGTGGTCCCAGGACCAGTCGGTGGTGTCGAACGCGGTGCGCGCGGCGGCGATGGCCGCGTCCATGTCCTCGCGCCCGGCGTCGGCGGCCCGGCCGATGACCTCCTCGGTGGCCGGGTTGAGGACGTCGAACGTGGCGCCCCCGGTCGCGGGTCGCAGCTCACCGCCGATCAGCAGGGGGGCGGTGTCGGCGATGCTCGTCGTCACTTCGGAGCCTTCCGTCGTGGTGGGTCGATTCAGCGGTGGATCGATGCCGAGGTGGATCGATCCAGAGTGGCTGGACAGCTGTCTAGACGATAGTCCGGACGGTGGTGTACTGTCCAGACACATGTCCAGTGATCTTCGGTTCGAATCGACGCGGCGCAGGCTCAACGGCCAGCAGGCCGAGACCGTCGACCGCCTGACCAGCGCGGCGGTCGAGGTGCTGCGGGAGAAGGGTCCGGGAGGCCTGGCCGTCCGTGCCGTGGCCGCCAGGGCCGGCGTCGCACCGGCGACCGCCTACACGTACTTCTCCTCCAAGGGCCACCTCATCGCGGAGGTGTTCTGGCGCCGTCTGGACGACCACGTGACCGAGGCCGCCGACGGTGGCTCCGCCGCCGACCGGGTGGTCGCCGTGTTGCGCGACGTCGCGCTCCTCCTCGCCGACGAGCCGGAACTGTCGTCGGCCGTCACCGCCGCCCTGTTGGGCGACGACCCCGAGGTATCCCACCTGCGGGTACGGATCGGCGCCGATATCCGACGTCGCCTCGTGGCGGCGTTGGGGGAGCGGAACGACGACGAGGTGGTCCAGGCGCTGGAGATGGTCTACGCCGGGGCACTCGTCCGGGCGGGCATGGGCTACGGCTCCTACTCGGACATGGCAGACGCGATCGAATCCGCAGCACGACTGATCCTGAGGTGACGCCCGAGATGACCACCGCGACGCCCGCTCCGCTCGTGTTCAGCCCGTACGACTACGCGGTGCACGAGGATCCCTACCCGTTCTACGCCCGTCTCCGCGCCGAGGCGCCCGTCTACAACAACCCGGACCTCGACTTCTGGGCGCTGAGCAGGCACGCGGACGTCCGCGAGGCGTTCCGCGCGCCGGACGTGTTCTCCAACGCCATGGGGGTCTCGCTGGACCCCGCCGCGTACGGGCCGCACGCCTACAAGACGATGTCCTTCCTCGCGATGGACGATCCCCGCCACGCCCGCCTGCGCAAGCTGGTGAGCAAGGGGTTCACCTCCAGGCGCGTGGACGCCCTGTCCGAGGGGATCTCGAGGATCTCGCGGCAGCACTGGGACGAGTGCCTGGCCCGGTCCCGCGACGGGGAGACCATCGACTTCGTCGACGACTACGCGGGCAAGCTGCCCATGGACGTCATCTCGGATCTCATGGGCGTACCGGAGGTCGACCGGGCCGAACTGCGTCGGCTGGCCGACCTCGTCATGCACCGCGAGGAGGGCGTGCAGGACGTGCCGGAGGACTCCATGGTGGCCGCGCTCGACCTCATCACCTACTACCAGGGGATGGTCGCCGAGCGTCGTACCGCCCGGACCGGGGACCTCACCTCCGCGCTGCTCGACGCCGAGATCGACGGCGAGAAGCTGGACGACGACGAGATCCTGTCCTTCCTGTTCCTCATGGTGGTGGCCGGTAACGAGACCACGACCAAGCTTCTGGCCAACGCCCTGTTCTGGGGCCACGAGTACCCCGGCCAGTCGCGGGCCGTGCTCGACGGACGTGGCGATCGAGGAATGGCAGGCCGCCAGTCCCCACTACGCCCGCCGGATGAAGGACGCGCTGTCGATCACCGGCGACGGCGTCGCCGAGATCTTCAAGGGCTTCCAACTGGACGTGGGCGCCCCGCCGGAGTTCATGGACTTCCGGTACTCGGTGACCGACCACGACAACGGTGAGTTCTGGCTGGACCACTGTGGAGCCCTCATGGACGTCGAGCCGATGGGGGACCGGCTGGTCACCACCATGTGCCACGACATCGAGGACCCCACCTTTCCCGCCACCGCGCTGGCCACCAATCCGCTCGCGGTCGTCGAACCCATCCACCGCCCGCCCCGCGCCCCGGAGGGCCGCACCCCGCACTGCCACTGGCGGGTGCGGATCGACCCGGACGGCGAGCCGTTCCCGGTGCCCGGACCCGCGCTCGAGTCCGCGTCCAGCCGGATCATCGACTTCCGGTTCGACCCCCCGGCGCCCCGGGACACGACCGGCGAGGGCCCGCGCGACGACTACGCGGGACCACTGCTGACCGACCTGGTCTTCACCGAGTTCACCTCCGCCGCACTCATCCGGATCACCCGCGAGGTCTATCTCCAGATGCACCTGCTCGCCGTCGGTTTCCACCAGTCGGTGCGGCGTCGGTCGGACACCGAGACGGCGGACCGGCTCCTCGCCTACCAGGCCACCGGCATCGCCGGTGTCGCGGCGGGACGGATCCGCGAGGTCCTGGGCGTGGGCCCCGACGCGCTCGGCCTCGCCGCGGTACTCGACGTGCACCCTCTCGCCGGGCCCACCGCTTACACCGGCTACTCATCGGAGGTGTCCGCGGACGGTACCGAGCTGACGGTCCGCTGGGACACCGCCGCCGACGGGTTCGCCGACGACACCTGGCTCCCGCTGCTCGCCCGGGACGGGCTCCGGCCCCTCGCCGCCGCCGCGCAGGCGGTCGACCCGCACTGGACCGTGGAGCGAGTCCCGACGGACGGCTCGCACGTGGAGGCGGTCCTGCGGTTGGGCGACGAGCCGGCCACGGAGGGCGAGGAGGTCGCCGTCACCCGCATCAGCACCGGCGCGGCGTTCACCTTCGGACCCACCCGCACCCCGCTCCCCATCACGCCCGTCTGAACCGACCCCACCCGACGAGTCCGCTCCACCCGAGTAGCCCGCCCCGGAGGACCCCGTAATGGCACACACCCTGGCAGATCTCTTCGAGCACGCGGTTGACGCGTACGGACGCGACCGGCTCGCGGTGGTGGAGGACGACCGCCGGCTCACCTACGCGGACCTGGAGGCCGAGGCCAACCGGTGGGCGGACGGGCTGGCCTCCCGGGGGGTGGGGCCCGGCGATCACGTGGCGATCCACCTGCGCAACGGGGCGGACTGCATCGCGCTGTTCCTCGGCGTCCTCAAACTCCGTGCCGTGCCCGTCAGCATCAACTACCGCTACGCGGGATCCGAGCTGGGGTACCTCTACGACTACTCCGACTCCTGCGCCCTGGTCTTCCATCGCGAGTTCACCCCGGCGGTGGCGGGTGCGGCCGGGGACGCGGAGCGGCTGCGTCACCTCATCGTGGTCGAGGACGGATCCGGGGCGGGGGAGCTGCCGTCCGGCACGCTCGACGCCCGGGAACTCCTCGCCGCGGCCTCGCCGGACCGGGCGCCGGTGGAACGCATCGCGGACGACCTCTTCCTCGTCTTCACGGGCGGGACCACCGGCAAGCCGAAGGGCGTGATGTGGCGCCAGGAGGACCTGTGGCGCAGCCTCGGCGGGGGCAGCGACTACTACACCGGGGAGCCGGTGCCCGACGAGTACCACCAGTCCCGTGCCGGCCTGGGCGGGGACCCCGCGCGCTACCTCGTCCTGCTCCCGCTCATCCACACCTCCGGGCTCATGCCCTCGTTCACCGCCCTGGTCTCCGGGGGCACGTGCCACTACCTGCCGCACTTCCGGGCGCCCGACGTGCTCGAGGAGATCGAGAGCGAGAAGATCCAGATCGTCGTCCTCGCCGGCGACGCCATGGTGCGGCCGATGCTCGAACGGATGCGCGGCACCGGTGCCGACACCTCGAGTGTGTTCATGGTCAGCTCCGGCGCCGCCCTGTTCTCGCCATCGGTCAAGGCCGAGCTCTTCGAGCTGCGCCCCGATCTCATGATCATGGACGCGTTCGGGTCCTCCGAGAGCGGCTTCGGCGGGCTGGGAGTCGTGACGAGGGCGAACGTCGACGACGGGTCCCTGTTCGCAGACCACGGCCCCCGCATCCCCCGGGGCAGCGGCCTGCAACTGGTGGACGACTTCGACGAGCCGCTGCCCGACGACTCCACCGAGATCGGCTGGATCGTCAAGGCCGGCTACCAGCCCAGTGGCTACTACAAGGACGCCGCCAAGTCGGCGGAGACGTTCCGCGAGATCGCCGGGACCCGGCGGGTCTTCACCGGCGATCGCGGCAGGTACGACGGCCCGGACACGATCATCATGCTCGGCCGGGGCAGCCAGGTGATCAACTCCGGTGGCGAGAAGATCTTCGCCGAGGAGGTCGAGTCGGCGCTCAAGGCAGCCGAGGGCGTGCAGGACGCCGTGGCGCTGGGCGTGACGGACGAGCGGTTCGGCCACCGGGTCGGGGCGGTGCTCCAGTGGGATGACGGCCACACCGGGGACTTCGCGGCCCTGGAGGAGGCGCTGCGCGCGACCCTGGCGGGGTTCAAGATCCCGGTCGCGTTCTGGGTCGTCGACAAGGTGGAGCGGCACCCCAGCAGCAAGACGGACTACGGGTGGGCCAAGCGGACCCTCGCCGCCCGCGGACCCGACCACGACCGCCGGCAGTGACCGCGCTCCACCTGGGCGGGCGGGCGTACGCCGTCACCGGATCCTCGCGCGGGATCGGGTCCGCGGTGGCCGAGGACCTGGCGGCCCGGGGTGCGGACGT
>NZ_JAALDN010000481.1 GCF_014144855.1 Dietzia maris
CCGAGCCTGCCGGGTCCGCCGAGCCTGCCGGGCCCACTGACCCCACCGGCCCTGCCGAGCCCGCCGGCCGCTTGCCCGGCCGCCTGACCGCGGTCCCAGTACAGGTGTCGGACGTAGACGTCGTTGTGCAGCAGCACCCGCGGTAGGAGGGTGGACTGCAGCGCCCCGACCTCGTCGCAGATCTCCCTGGCCGTGGCCATCTCGGCGTCGGTGAACACCGCCGGCAGGTTGTTGTGCACGATCCCGCGGACGAAGTCCAGGTTCTCCGGCTGGTAGGAGTGGGGCACCCGGTCGATCGGGGGCGCCGAGGTGTCCTGGATGTGCAGCGCGGCCAGCAGCGCGCCGAGTTGGGCGGCGAGTGTCGTTCTCTCGGTGGCGGGCAGGCTGTCGAACAGCTCCGGGGTGAGGCGCTGCCCGCGCACCAGCGGGTACCCGGCGAAGCGGCCGTGCGCGGGTACGTGAGAGTAGTGGGGGAGGGCGGCGTCGACGCGTCCCGCCAGGTGATCGAGGACCGCGATCTCGGTCGGCAGCTGCGCGAGGGCCTGGTCGTCGGCGGGGAACCGGAACACCAGTTCGCGGTGGCCGTGCGCATCCGCCCCGGAGCACCCGCGGCAGATCATCACGACGTGGTCCCAGCCCTCGTCGATCCGCTCGGCGGAGTCCCAGGTCAGGGTTGGATAGGTGGCCCGGATGGCCTCGAGTTCGGCGGCATCGTCGTGCCCTCCGGCAGCACCGTCCGGCCCAGCACCGTCCGCCCCGGCACCCCCGGCACCCCCGGCACCCCCGGTCATCGCCGCACCGCCGCGACACCGCGGCACGAGAGGTAGATGACGAACGAGATCGTGGTGACGAACACCGAGACCGGCACGCCCGGCGCGAGGGAGAGCAGCATCCCCCCGACGGCCGCGATCTCGGCGAACAGGATCGTCAGCCCGATCGCCCGCAGCGGGCTGGAGGTGACGGCGGCTGCGGCGGCGGCGGGCGTGATGAGCAGGGACAGGACCAACAGTGCGCCGACGACCTGCACGGCCTGCGCGGCGGCCAGCCCCACGAGCACGGCGAAGACCATGTTGATGGCCCGCACCGGGACGCCCCGCGCCTCGGCGACCTCGGGGTCGGCCGACGAGAACACCAGTGGCCGGTACAGCACGATCAGCGCGCCCACGATGATGGCCGCGACCACCGCCATCTGCACCAGCCCGTGCTCGGACACTCCCACGATCTGCCCGGTGAGCAGGGAGAAGCTCGTCCCCGAGCGGCCGGGGTAGAGATGGATGAACAACACGGCCAGGCCGAGTCCGAACGCCATGACCACGCCGATCGAACTGTCGCGCTGGGACGCCCGGGAGCCCATCAGACCGAACATCAGTGCAGCGATCACCGACCCCAGGACGGCGCCCAGCCCCAGGTTGAGCCCGAACAGCAGCGCGGCGGCTGCGCCGGTGAGGGCGAGCTCGCTGGCGCCGTGCACGGAGAACGACATCTGCCGCATCACGATGAACGGCCCGATCGCACCGGAGAGCAGGCCGAGCAGTGCGATCGCGGCAAGGCCGTAGAGCACGAAGTCCTGCTCCAGCAGGTACGCGGTGGTCTCGGTGTCGGCGATGGACCCGAGGATCTCGAGCAGTCGGTCCATCAGTGCGCTCCATGTCCGTGGTCGTGGCCGCCTGCGGCGTCGTCATCGTGGTGGTGGTGCCCGCTCGACCAGGGTTCTGCGACGAGGTGCTGGGTGTCGCCCACCACGATGATCTGTCCGCGCACGCGCAGGACCTCGACGGGGGAGGAGTACAGCTCGGACATGACCTCGGTGGTGAAGACCTCGTCCGGGGTGCCGATGCGGTGCCGGCCGTCGACCAGGTAGACGATCCGGTCGACCATCGGCAGCACCGGGTTGATCTCGTGGGTGACGAACACGACCGCGGTGTCGTGCTCGCGGCGTCGGTGGTCGAGTACGGAGGCGACGGTGCGTTGACCGGTGAGGTCGAGGCTGAGCAGCGGTTCGTCACAGAGCATGACGCACGGGTCGCACGCGATGGCCTGGGCGACCCGCACGCGTTGTTGCTCGCCGCCGGACATCCGGCCGAGTGGCTTGTCGGCGAGCTTTCCGGCCGCGAGCCTGGTGAGGGCGTCGTCGACGATGCGCCGCTTTCCGGCGCGCCGTGACGGCCAACCGGGGCCCCAGCGGGTGCCGTCGATCCCGAGGGACACGAGGTCGCGTCCGCGCAGGGTGATGCCGGGGTCGAAGGCGCGCTGTTGCGGTACGTAGCCGAGGTGGGTGCCGCGGTCGCCGGGGGCGCGACCGTCGACGAGGACGGTGCCGGAGTCGGGCCGGTGTTCGCCGAGCAGCACCTTGAGCAGGGTGGTCTTGCCGGCGCCGTTGGGTCCGAGGACGGCCACGAACTCGCCGGGGGCGATCTCCAGGTCGAGGTCGCGGATGAGGGTGCGGCCGCCGCGGGAGACCGTCACGCCCTGCAGCGCGACGACCGGTCCGGGGCCGGGGGCGCCGCGGGCGTGGCCCGACCCGGGTTCAGTGGCCACCGTCGCCCACCGGGGTCGCGTCGGCCAGTGCGCCGGAGAGGTCGTCGACGATCCCCGTCATCCAGCCGATGTAGTCGGCGCCCTCGGGGAGGGTCTCGGTGAGGTCGACGACGACGAGGTCGGCGTCCTCGGCCGCGTCGCGGACGCGGGCGGTCACGGAGGTCTCGGTCTGGGTGTTGAAGGCCAGGAACGCGACCCGTCGCTCGGCCAGCAGGTCGAGCATGGCGGCGAGGTCGGCGGCGGACGGGTCGGTGTCGTCCTCGACGGAGGCGAGGAACCCGCGCGGCGTCAGGTCGGTCAGGTGCGCGGCCTCGAACAGGTGCGCGCCGACCCGCTCGGTCTGGGCGTAGGGGAAGTGGCCGCGGTCGTGGATCTCGTCGAGCCGCGCCTCGAGCGGGGTCAGGGCGTCGGCGAAGGCGCGGGCGTTGTCGCGGTACTGCTCGGCGTTGCCGGAGTCGATCGCGGCGAGTTCCTCGGCCACCCGCTCGGCCACGGCGGCGGCGGTGGGCAGGCTGAACCACACGTGCTCGTTGGCACCGTCCTCGTGTGCGTGCCCGCTGTGGTCGCCGGCGGGCCCCTCGTCGGCGTGAGCGTCCTCGTCGTGGCCGTCCTCGCCGTGGCCCTCGTCACCGTGATCGTCCTCGGCCACGGAGGCACCGGTGACCCGCTCGAACTCGTCGACCCCCCGCACGACGGGCACATCCCCGGCGTTGTCCAGCGCCATATCCACGAACGCGTCGTAACCGGCGCCGTTGTAGACGACCAGGTCGGCGCCCGCGACCGCGGCGGCATCGGCAGGGCTGGCCTCGTAGGAGTGCGGGTCGGCGGCCGGGTCGGAGATCACCGACTCCACCGAGGCGTTGCCGCCGGCGACCTGCTCGGCGATGTCCGCGTAGACGGTCGTCGAGGCGACCACGGTGGGCCCGTCGTCGCCCGCGCCGGCGTCGCCGTCGGTGCCGCAGGCGGT
>NZ_JAALDN010000482.1 GCF_014144855.1 Dietzia maris
TCGGCCATGGTGGGCGCGATCCGCGCCGCGCTGGGCTGACGGCCGGGCGGGGGCGGGTCGTTTTTCGACGGCGGGGGTCGGTCGGATATAGTTGCTACGCCCCACAAGGGCTCGCCGCGTTAGCTCAGTCGGTAGAGCATTTCACTCGTAATGAAAAGGTCGTCGGTTCGATTCCGACACGCGGCTCCACCAGAAACTCCACGAACCCCCGTCCCCCCAGGCCGGGGTTCCGTCGTCTCACGGCCGCGGCGCCGAGCGGAGGGGCCGCGGCACCGAGCCGAGGGGACCCGCCGGCGAACGGTGACGGCGACCGGGGCCACTGGATACAGTCGGGTACCGACGAGGTGGTCCGACACCGGGCCCCCGGAACGACAACGCCGATCCCGCTACCCAGGAAGAAGCCCCATGGCCTCAACGCCCCTGCTCGTCGAGCGAGCCGACCACATCGAGACGTGGACGCTCAACCTGCCCGACGTCCGTAACCCCATCTCGGATCCGGCCATCGTCGACGCGATCTGTGAGCGGGTGGCGGTGGTCAACGCGGACCACGACGTGCGGGCGGTCGTGCTCACCGGGGCGGGATCGGCGTTCTCCGCGGGCGGCAACGTCAAGGACATGGTGGACCGGGCCGGCATGTTCGGCGGAAGTCCGTACGAGCTCCGCGACGGGTACCGCCAGGGCATCCAGCGGATCCCGCGCGCCCTGTACCACTGCGAGGTGCCGGTGGTGGCCGCGGTCAACGGGCCGGCGGTGGGCGCGGGGTGCGACCTCGCCGTGATGTGTGACCTGCGGGTCGCGTCCACCAAGGCGTGGTTCGCGGAGAGCTTCGTCCAGCTGGGCATCATCCCCGGCGACGGCGGTGCCTGGCTGCTTACCAAGGCGATCGGCCCGGCGAGAGCCGCGGAGATGGCCCTGACCGGGGACCGGGTCACGGCCGAACAGGCCGCCGAGTGGGGCCTGGTCAACCGGGTGGTCGAGCACGACGGGCTGATGGACGCCGCCCGTGAGCTGGCGGCCCGGGTGGCCAAGAACCCGCCGCACGCGGTGCGGATGGCCAAGCGCCTCCTGCGCGAGTCCCAGCACCAGTCGCTGGAGTCGCTGCTCGAGCTCTCGGCGACGATGCAGGCGCTCGCCCATCACACCGAGGATCACCGCGAGGCGCTGGCCGCGTTCGGGGAGAAGCGCGCCGGCACCTACACGGGCCGCTAGCGGTTCCGATGTCGTCACGAATCGCCCCACCGACCACCCTGGCGTCGGCGGAGATGACCGCCCTGAGGGCCGAGGTGCGGGAATTCCTCGCCGACGAGATCGCCGCAGGCCGCCTCACCCCGTGGATCGACACGTGGCTGACGAGGTGGGACGAGGACTTCACCCGCCGGTTGGCCGAGCGCGGCTGGGTGGGGATGACGATCCCCACCGAGTACGGGGGGCGGGGGCGCACCTTCCTCGAACGCTTCGTCGTGACCGAGGAGCTGCTCTCCGTGGGCGCGCCCGTCGCGGCGCAGTGGGTCGCCGACCGCCAGATCGCCCCGTCGCTACTGCGGTACGGGACCGAGGAGCAGAAGCGCGAGTACCTGCCGCGGATCGCCGCGGGCGAGTGCTGCTTCGGCATCGGGATGAGCGAGCCGGACTCGGGGTCTGATCTCGCGAGCGTGCGGACGAGGGGCGTTCGGGTCGACGGTGGCTGGTCGATTACCGGGACCAAGGTGTGGACGTCCGGGGCGCAGCACGCCGAGGCCTTCATCGCCCTGTGCCGCACCGAGCCCCTGGACACGTCGAACCGCCACGCGGGGCTCAGTCAGTTCATCGTCGACCTGCGTAGCGAGGGCGTCACCATCCGCCCGATCGTGTCGCTCTCGGGCGACCACCACTTCAACGAGGTCGTCCTCGACGAGGTGTTCGTGCCCGACTCGATGGTCTTCGGCACCCTCGCCCACGGTTGGGAGCAGGTCAACTCGGAGCTGGCCTTCGAGAGGAGCGGCCCCGAGCGGTTCCTGTCCTCCTTCCGGGTGTTCGCCGCCGAGATCGGGGCGGTCGCAGCAGGGGCACTGCCCGCCCGCGCCGACCTCGGTCGGTCCGTGGCCCGGATGGCCGGTCTGCACGCGCTCAGCCAGAACATCGCCGGGTCCCTCCAGCGGGGCGAGCCCGCGGACACCGCCGCCGCGCTGGTCAAGCTGTTGGGCACCACCACCGAGGGTGATCTCGTGGACGCGGTCTCCGCGGGCCTCGGCGACGAGTTCGCGGCCGGTGACGACCCGGTTGCGGCCGAACTGACGGACCTGCTGCGGGCGGGACTCCACCAACGCCCCGGATTCACGCTCCGCGGCGGGACCAACGAGATCCTGCGCGGCGTGATCGCGCGAGCACTGGGGATGCGATGAGCGACGCCACCGATCAGCACACCGCGTCTGCGGACCCGGCCGATACGAACGCCGCGACCGCCGACCTCGACGTCGACGAGGACCTGCTCACGATGATGGGAGACGTCCTCGCCGCGCACAACGGCGCCGACGCGAAACCGGACCCGGCTGCGGTGTGGCAGAGCCTGGTCGAGGTGGGACTGGCCCGGCTCACCGCCCCCGAGGCCGGCGGCGGGAGCGGCGCCGGATGGGCGGAGGCGGCTGCTCTGCTCCGCATGTCCGCGGCCGCGGGGGTG
>NZ_JAALDN010000483.1 GCF_014144855.1 Dietzia maris
TGCAGGCCTCGCCCGAGTACGCGGTCGCGGCCGGGGTGAACCAGCGGTGGAACCGCATGGTCGACGAGCACGACCTGCGCGCCTTCCGCTGGCTGTCCGAGCAGCCGCAGGCCTACTCGGGTCTCATCTATACCAATCCCGACGAGGGCTCGGGCTGGATGTACGCCACCGACGGGTTGCCCTCGACCTCGCGGCACTACCTCCAACCCGGTTCCACGACCCCGCTGACCACCTATCTGTTCTCCCGGATGGACGAGGCCGGCGTGAACCCCCGCGTCGACCGCGCGTTGGCGGATCTCGGTGTGACGTACGTGTACGTGAGCCCGCCCAACTACTGGGGGTTCCAGAAGCCCAACGAGCACCTGCTGCGCCTCGACGGCACGCCCGGCCTGGCCAAGGTGTACGCCGAGTCGCAGGTGCGGATCTACGCGGTGCGGGACGCGTTCACCGACGCCGAACTGGCGCAGATGGTGGAGGACTCCCCGTTCCCGCCCGAGCGGCGGTCCCCGCTCACCCGGGCGGCCGGGACATACGGGCCGGAGTGACCTCGCCACCGGTCCCACGGTCGTATCCTGTGCACGGGCCTGAAGGTGAGGGAGCCGCGGCGGTGTCGTCGCAGACGAGGGGATGGGCATCACATGCGCGCGTTGGTGACGGGAGGGGCCGGGTTCATCGGGTCGACCCTGGTGGACAGGCTGCTGGGTGAGGGCCATGACGTGACCGTGGTGGACAACCTGTCCCGGGGGCGGCTCGAGAACCTGGCGGCGGCCCGTGAGGCCGGTGACCGGTTCGAGTTCCGGGAGCTCGACCTGACCGACCCCGCCATCGAGGACGTGGTGGCCGCCGCCCGGCCCGAGGTCATCTTCCACCTGGCCGCGCAGATCGACGTGCGCCTGTCGGTGGAGGATCCGGTCCACGACGCCCAGGTCAACGTCGTCGGCACCGTCCGGCTGGCCGAGGCGGCCCGCAAGGTCGGGGTGCGCAGAATCGTCTTCACCTCCTCAGGCGGGTCCATCTACGGGCCCGTGACCGAGCTGCCCGTCGCCGAGACCCGACCGGTGGACCCGCTGAGCCCGTACGCCGCCGGCAAGGTGGCCGGTGAGATCTACCTGGAGATGTTCTCGCGCCTGTACGGGATCGAGTGGGCGGGCGTCGCGCCGGCCAACGTGTACGGGCCGCGGCAGGACCCGCACGGCGAGGCCGGGGTCGTGGCGATCTTCTCCCAGCGGTTGCTGGCCGGTCAGCCCACGCGCGTGTTCGGCGACGGCGGCAACACGCGCGACTATGTGTTCG
>NZ_JAALDN010000484.1 GCF_014144855.1 Dietzia maris
CGGAGCCGACGACGCGGCCGGCGACGACCATGTCGAAGACGGCGTCGGCGAGCTGCTCGGCGGTGGGGAACGCCACCCACTGGCCGGCCGGGTCGGCGGCCGTCGGGATGAGCGCGACGCGCACGCCGCCGACCGGGCCCGAGAACGGCAGGCCGGACAGCTGGGTGGAGGCGGAGGCGGCGTTGATGGCCACCACGTCGTACAGGTCCTTGGGGTCGAGGCTCATGACGGTCACGACGACCTGGACCTCGTTGCGGACCCCGTCCGCGAAGGTGGGGCGGAGCGGCCGGTCGATGAGCCGGCAGGTGAGGATGGCGTCCGTGCTGGGACGCCCCTCGCGGCGGAAGAACGAACCGGGGATCCGTCCCGCGGCGTACATCCGCTCCTCGACGTCCACCGTCAGGGGGAAGAAGTCGAAGTGCTCCTTGGGGTGCTTGCCCGCCGTGGTGGCGGACAGCAGCATGGTGTCGTCGTCGAGGTAGGCGACGACCGCACCGGCGGCCTGCTTGGCCAGCCGGCCGGTCTCGAAGCGGAGCTCGCGGCGACCGAAATCGCCGTTGTCGATGGTCGCGACGGTCTCGAAGACCCCGTCTTCGACCTCGACGGCCGTGATCTGTGGCATGTGTTTCCTGTCGTGTCGGGTGCATGGGCCGCACGGCGGAATCGTCCCGCCGGGGCCACCGGGCGACACGTCAGGGGGTCCCGGTTCGACCTCGGTCTTCGATCGAAGCGGCCGGAACGTGTGCCACGGATGCTGATGCTCCCGGGCGTCGGGCTCCGGCGGCCACTACCGAGGACCGTCAATCGGACCTGTCGACCACCCCGGCACGTGTGCACCGGCTCCACCGAGGCTATCAGGGAAAACCGTCCGGGTCACCGGGCGCGCGCGGGTGACGCCCCCGACACCCGGCGGCCCGGTTCGCGGAAATGCGCCGACCCCGCCCGGATGGACCGGGCGGGGTCGGTGACGCGGTCGTCGTCGTGCGTCAGCGACGCAGGCCGAGACGCTCGATCAGCGAGCGGTAGCGCGCGATGTCGGTCTTGGCGATGTACTTGAGCAGACGACGCCGACGGCCGACCATGAGGAGCAGGCCGCGCCGCGAGTGGTGGTCGTGCTGGTGGGTCTTGAGGTGCTCGGTGAGCTGGGAGATCCGCTTGGTGAGCATGGCGATCTGGGCCTCGGGCGAGCCGGTGTCGGTCTCGTGGAGGCCGTACTCGGCCAGGACGGCCTTCTTGTCTTCGGTGCTCAGCGCCATGGTGACTCCTGGTTGTTCCAGTCCGCGTGAATGTTGGGCCCCGCCGCCGCGGACCACAGGAGGGCCGACGGGAGACGTTACCAGTCCGCGGACGTGTCGGCCCAATCCGAGGTCACGGCCGGTCGGCGTCCGCCCCGAGCACGGTCCGGGTCGTGGTGACGTCGCGGTCCATGGCCACGAGCAGCTCGTCGACGGAGGCGAACTTCACCATGTCGCGGACGTGGTCGACGAAGTCGACCGCCGCCAGTCGTCCGTACAGGTCGGCCGACTCGTCCAGGACGAACGCCTCGACGCTGCGGGCGGAGTCCCCGAACGTCGGGTTGGTGCCGACGGAGATCGCGGACGGGTAGCGCCGTCCCGGGACGATCGTGCCGCCGACGGGGCCGTCGTCGAGCACGGTGAACCACCCGGCGTACACGCCGTCGACGGGCACGGCGGTGTACTCGGGAAGGTCGAGGTTGGCGGTGGGGTAACCCAGGTCCCGCCCCCCGCGCCCGGCACCGTGGATCACGACGCCCGAGACCCGGTGCGGTCGGCCGAGGACCTCGGCGGCGCCGGCCACGTCGGCCTCGGACAGCAACCGGCGGATACGGCTGGAGGAGACGGTCTCTCCCCCGGCCTCGAGCAGGTCGACGATCTCGCAGACGATGCCGCGTTCGGCGCACAGCTCGCGCAGGGTCTCCGGGGTACCTGCCGCGCGTCGACCGAACGTGAAGTTCCGCCCCACGGTGACCGCGCGGGCCCGCAGGCCGCGGACGAGGACCCGGTCC
>NZ_JAALDN010000485.1 GCF_014144855.1 Dietzia maris
GCCCATGCGGGCCGCGACGTCGCCGCGCGCCAGCAGGATCGTGCCGCCGCCCTGCGACTCGACGAACCCGCCGCGCCGCCGGTCGTTGGCCCGGCTGTAGTGCCGCTCGTCGATCCCCTTGGCCGCCATGGCCGCGGAGTCGGCGGTCGCGGACATGTCGGCGAAGCCCTGGATGCCCTCGGTGGACAGGTCGTCGAACCCGCCGGCCACCACGAACTCGGCCTTGCCGGCGCGGATCTTGTCGAACCCTTCCTCGACGCTCACCGCGGTGGTGGCGCAGGCCGCCACCGGGTGGACCATCGAACCGTAGCCGCCGACGTAGGACTGCATGACGTGCGCGGCCACCACGTTCGGCAGCGCCTCCTGCAGCGTGTCGTTGGCGCGGCTGCGGCCGAGGATGCCGTCGATGTACAGCGAGCGCATGCTGGTCATGCCGCCCATGCCGGTGCCCTGCGTGTTGGCGACGTCGGCCGGGTGGACGTGGGCCAGCAGCTCCGCCGGGGTGAAGCCCGAGGAGATGAAGGCGTCCACGGTGGCGACCAGGTTCCACGCCGCCACCCGGTCGATACCGGAGACCATGTCGGCGGGGATGCCCCACGCCGTGGGGTCGAAGCCGGTGGGGATCTGCCCACCGACCACCCGGGTCAGGGTGGCGCGGCGCGGCACCCGGATCTCGGTGCCGGCCTTGCGGGTGACCGTCCACTCGCCGTCCTCGCTGCGGGTGACGACGGTGTTCTCCGGGTCGTCGGACTGGTAGGCGCGGGCCTGGGCCTCGTCGTCCACCACGAAGGACAGATCCTCCGGCAGGAACACCGAGGTGAGCTGCGGCGAGGTGTTGTCGAACATCTCCGCCCGCGAATCGTCGGCGTAGGTGCGCACGCCCACCCGGGCGAGGACCTCGTCATGGAAACGCTCGGCGATGTCGGCCTCGTCGATCGGGTCACCGGAGGAGGTGACCGTCCAGCCGGCGCGCGGCGAGTCCTCCCAGGTGATGAGCCCGGTCGACCAGGCCAGCTCGACCACGCCGGCGGCGGTGAGGTCGCCGGTGGTCTCCACCTCGAAGCGGGTGCGGGCACTGCCGTAGGGGCCGACCTCGCCGGCGCCCACCATCACGACCATGTCCTCGAGCTGCTGGGTGACCTCGCCCCACTCGGGACGCTCGTCGGCGGTGATCGTCGGCAGCGAGGGCAGCGCGGCGATCGTGCCCGCGGCGTCCTCGGTCGAGGCCTCGGTGGGGGCGGCCGGACGGTCCGCCGCGAGGGCCGACATGTCCAGGTCGGCCGTGCCGAGTCCGCCGGTGAGGTCGACGGTGACGGGGGCGTCACCGGCCGCGGAACGGGAGTCCGGGGTGCACCAGCGCAGCAGCTCGGCGGCCATCTCGGCCGTCGACCAGGTGGACACGCCCGCGGCCTCGACGGCCTCGACGAGCGGGTCGTTGTGACCCATGAGTCCGGTGCCGCGGACCCAGCCGATGATGGCGTGGACGAACGTCACGCGCTCCGACCATGCCTTCTCCGAGCCCCACTTGGCGATCATGGCGTCCAGCGCGGCCTTGGCCTCGCCGTAGGCGCCGTCGCCGCCGAACATGCCCCGGTTGGGCGAGCCCGGCAGGACCACGTGCAGGCGGGAGTCGACGTCGGTGTCGGCGCCGATCGCACCGAGTCCGGCGACGAGCTTCTCCACGCCCCACAGCAGGACGCGCATCTCGGTCTCGGCGCGCGGGCCGGCGTCGGCCATCGAGCCCTGGACGCGGGGAGCCGCGAACGGGAACAGCAGCGTCGGGGTGAGGGCCGGCTTGAGCACGGTGGTCTGGCCACCGGCCGACTCGGCGTGCTCGGACCCGACCCACTCGACCAGCGCGTCGACGTCCGAGTAGGAGGTCAGGTTGGCCGGCAGGACCCACAGCGCCGCGCCGCCACGGGCGTTGCTGCGGTACAGGTCCTTGAAGAAGGCCAGCTTGGACTGGTCCAGGTTGGAGGTGGTGGCCACCACGGTGGCCCCGCCCGCCAGGAGGCGTCCGGTGACGGCGGCGGCGATGGAACCCTTGCCGGCGCCGGTGACGACGGCGACGTCGTTCGCGTACTCGCCGACGAACTCCTCGGAGGCGACCTCCGAGATCTCCCGGTAGGCGCTCGCCAGGGCGTCGCGGCGGGCATCGGTCGCCCGGGCCGCCCACCAGCGGGCCTGCTCGGCGACGATCTCGCCGGCACCGCGGAAGGCGTCCGCAGCGTCGGCGGGCACGTC
>NZ_JAALDN010000486.1 GCF_014144855.1 Dietzia maris
GTGACGGCCGGTCGGTCCGGGCCGACGACATCCGCCGCGCGGTTCTGCTGCACGACCGCGTCCAGCTGGCCACCGCCGCGATGGCCGTGCTGGGTGTGGTCGTGCGTCGCGCCGTCCTCGGGCGTCGCCGGGCCACGAAGCGCGGGTGGTCGGCTCCGCCGAGCCGGGGTACCTGCACCGCACGCGGACGCGGTGTGCCTATCCTGAGGGCGTACTGCTGACATCCGGAACGAGCAGGGGAAGACCGGTGGGAATCCGGCGCTGACCCGCAACGGTGTGTGGCCACTTTCGTGTCCGCGAGCCCGATTACCTGCCCGGATGTTCGCGACTCCGAGTACATCGCCGAGGTCTGCGATCCGGGGTCCTGTCAGGTGACGTGGTGTCGTCGTCGACTCCTACCCTCCTGCGGGTCTCACGTGTCGTCGACCGCACGACACGATCCGAGGACTGATCATGTTCCGTCGCCACCCCAGAATCACGCTCGCCACCCTCCTCGTCGCGGGGGTCGCCCTCACCGGCTGCTCCCGCGGCGAGGCGCTCGCGGAAGGCGGCCCGGTCGAGTCGTTCGCCGACCCTGTGACCGTCACCAACTGTGAGCGCGAGACCACCTACACCGCTGCGCCCCGGCGCATCATCTCGATGAATGACCACGTCACCGAGACCCTCATCCAGATGGGGGCCGGCGACCGGATCGTCGGCATGGGCTACGGCGAGCAGGACGATGTCCTGCCGGAGGTCGCCGAGCAGTTCGAGGCCATTCCGTCCCTCTCGGAGGAGTACCCCACCTGGGAGCAGATCGTGGACCTCGAGCCGGACCTCGTGGTGGCCGGGATGCGCAGCGCCTTCGACGACAAGGAAGGCCGCAGCCGCGACGCCCTCGAGGCCGCGGGGATCAACACCTTCCTGTTCTCCGAGTACTGCGGAGAAGGCTTCGGTGACCTGTCGATGCTCGAGACCGACTTCTCCCAGCTCGGCCGGATCCTCGACGTCGAGCCGGGGGCACGGGACCTCACGGACCGGATCTCCGCCGAGATGAGGGAGGTCCGAGAGACGCTCGATGCGTCGGGTGCCACCGGCACCCCCACGTTCTTCTACGACGGCGGCGAATCAGAACCGACGACGATCGGCGGCGTGGGCATCGGACAACTGATCGGCGAGTACGCGGGCGCGGACAACATCTTCTCCGAGGGCGACCGCCCCTATCTCACGTCCACATGGGAGATCCTGGGCGAGCGTCAGCCCGAGGCGATCGTGGTACTCGACTACGGCGCCACCAGCGCGGAGGACAAGATCGCCTACCTGCGCGCGCAGCCCATCATGTCCACGACGCCGGCAATCCGTGAGAACCGCATCGTGGTGGTCCCGCTGTCCGACTTCTTCGAGAGCTCGCGGATGACGACCTCCACCGAGACCATCGCCCGTGAGCTGCACCCGCACGCGTTCGGGCAGTGACATGACGACCGTCGCCGAGAACACCGGCGGGCGCGTTGACCGCGCCGGCACGGGCATCGATCCCCGCCCCGGCTCCGGGCGCATCGCCGATGCCCCGCCCACCGGGCGGCGGTCGCTGTGGCTCATCTGCCTCCCGCTCGTGGCGGTGCTCGCGATGACGATCGCGGCCGGGGTCTCCCTGGGCTCGGTGTCCATCCCGATCGGGGACGTGTGGGCGATCGTCGCGCACCGACTGGCGCCGGGGGTCTTCGACCCGTGG
>NZ_JAALDN010000048.1 GCF_014144855.1 Dietzia maris
CCGGCGCTGCACAGGATCGTGGGATGGGCCAGGGCCGAGGCGTCCACCACCGTCGCCAGGGGGCGACGCTGGCAGACGGGCGACACGCCCCCGACGACGTACCCGGTGCTCTTCTCCGCCACGTCGATCGGCGCCAGGGCGGCCTTGCCGCACCCCAGGGCGGCGGCCGCGGCCTTGAGGTCCAGCGAGGAGGTCACGGGCAGGACCGCCACCGCGAGCGGGACCCGTGACCCCTCGGGAGGTCTGCCGGTGGCCAGGACCAGTGTCTTGAACACCCTGTTCGCGGCCACCCCCAGTCGGTCGCCCATCACGCGGGCCGCCTCGTCGCCGTAGGTCGCGTCACCGGTCACCTCGTAGGTGTGCACGGTGTGGTCGATGTCGGCGTCGCGCAGCGCGACGATCGCCGGGGTCGCCGCGGCGCCGCCTCGTCCCTTCCTGCTGCCCACGGGACGGGAGCCTAGCGGGTGACGGGGTCCGGAATACCGCGACGGCCCACCGCGTTGATTCCCAGCAGGTACCCGGGGTAGGTCCCGGGTCGGAAGGGAGGGTGCGATGCGGACCGCGGTCCTCGACGCCCCGGGCGTGCGGTTAGACTCCGGGACACCGACAGGTGAGGAGTTCCGGTTGCCGACCGAGTTGCAGCCCGACGAGGCCGACCAGCGCGCAGAGAAGTTCGAGGAGCTGGCGATGCCTCTCCTCGACCAGCTCTACGGCGCGGCCTTGCGGATGACCCGGAATCCCGCCGATGCGGAGGACCTGGTGCAGGAGGCCTACGCCAAGGCCTTCGCGGGATTCCACTCGTTCAAGCCGGGGACCAACTTCCGCGCGTGGATGCATCGCATCCTCACCAACGCCTACATCAACCACTACCGCAAGCGTCAGCGCCAGCCCGCGCAGTACCCGACCGATGAGATCACGGACTGGCAGTTGGCCGCCGCGGCCGAGCACACCTCGACGGGCCTCCGCTCGGCGGAGGTCGAGGCGATGGAACTGCTGCCGGACGACGAGATCCGGGCGGCCCTCGCCGAGCTGCCGGAGGAGTTCCGGATGGCGGTGTACTACGCCGACGTCCAGGACCTGCCGTACAAGGAGATCGCGGAGATCATGGACACCCCGCTGGGGACCGTGATGTCGCGTCTACACCGCGGTCGCAAGCAGCTGCGCGAGCTGCTGCGCGACGTGGCCACCGAGCGGGGTTTCGGCCGCGACCGCGAGGAGGGGGCGAAGTGATGAGGGAGCACGACCCACGACTCGACGAGATCGACTGTCGGTCGGCGAAGCGCGACCTGTCCCTGCTGGTGGACCTCGAGTGCGACGACGCCTGCCGCTCTCGACTCGAACATCATCTCGCGGGGTGTCCAGACTGCCGGGAGTTGTTCCTCTCGGAGCGCCGCCTCAAGGCGAAGCTCTCCAGTTCGTGCTGCGAGAAGGCTCCGACCGGGCTGCGGGAACGCCTGATGGTGGAGATCCGACGCACGACGGTGACCACGACGGATGCGGACGGCACCACCGTGGTTCACAGACACACGACCGTCGAGAGACGCGACTTCGGCTGATCCGCGGACGCGGTGACGGACGACGAGGGGGCGGGCACCGGTCAGGTGCCCGCCCCCTCGTCGTCCACGGCGTCCGGACTCAGCTGTTCGGACGCTTACCGTGGTTGGCGTTCTTCTTACGGCGATCCCGCCTCTTGCGGCCACGCTTGCTCATGGTCGCCTCCTTTCGTCGGTGTACAAGTCTTCCATGCGCGGGCCCGTGTGGTTGCATTGGAGGTGTCCGGGGGCCGTTGTCGAGGAAGCAGAGGAATAATCCATATGACTGAACAGGTCCGTGCCGAGATGGTCGCTAACGTCTTGGAGGTCGTCGCGGCGGTCGGCACCGAGGTCGCCGAGGGCGACACGATCGTTCTCCTGGAGTCGATGAAGATGGAGATCCCGGTGCTGTGTGAGGGCTCGGGAACCGTGACGGAGGTCGCGGTGAAGCCCGGCGACGTCATCCAGGCGGGCGATCTCATCGCCGTCATCGACTGACCGATCGGCCGCCACAACGGCGGGAGGCCGGTTCCCACCCTGATCGGGTCGGGAACCGGCCTCTCGTACGCTGGCCGTCCTGGGGTCGGACGACGGCCGCGTCAGACGGTCGGGGTCAGACCGTGGTCCGGGTGCGGGCGCGGCGACGCTTGAGGGCGCGACGCTCGTCCTCGCTCATGCCGCCCCACACGCCGGCGTCCTGGCCGGACTCGAGGGCCCAGGTCAGGCACTCGGCGGTGACGGGGCAGCGGTTGCAGACGATCTTCGCCTCGGCGATCTGCGCGAGGGCGGGGCCGGAATTGCCGACGGGGAAGAACAGCTCGGGATCCTCGTCGCGGCAGATGGCCTTGTGGCGCCAGTCCATGGGAACTCCTTCGTCGTGAGACCGAGGTCGGGTGCGCCGGGCAGCACGAACACGCGCCGTTCAGGCGTGGACCTGTACGATCGACGTGAGAACGTGCGTGTTCGGTGACACCCGACGGGGTGGTGGGGGTTGTACCCGCTCCGCGGGCTCACTCCTGCTGGAGTGGCTCCCGGTTAAGGCAAGGCAAACACGGTGTGTATGCGCTGTTACAACTGATCGTCCCACGATTCCCTGACAAGTCAACCCTCTTGAACCTCGATGTGGTAAACGTCACGCGCTTTGTCAAATCGGCGCGAAAGCGCACACCAGAGGCTGTTATCGCCTAGGCGGAGCGCGCCCCACCAGGGGTGTGGGGCCCGGTGGATCCGGTGCCACATAGTCTTGAGAGGTGAACGTGAGACGACAGGACGAGCCCCGTGTTCCGCCAGACCCGCGGATCGCGATCCCCGGCCCGGTCCGCCTCGCCGGCTGGATCGCCTCTGCTCAGGGGCTCATCGGCGTGGGCATCGCGGTGGTCCTGTTGATCCGTGCGATCGGCGGCCACCGCGAGGAGACCGTGGTCATCAGCGGGTACGGGACCGCCGTGTGGTTCGCGATCCTCGGGGGCGGGTTGTTGGCCGCCGGGCTGGGACTGCTGCGCGGTCGGCGGTGGGGCCGCGGTCTGGTGGTGATCGCCGAGCTGCTGCTGCTCTTCGTCGCGTGGTACGTGGGGGTGGGGTCGCACCAGTACCTGGCCGGGATCGCCCTGGCGGTGGTGTGTGCCTCCGCCCTGGTGGCGTTGTTCCGGCGCGACGCCGTCGAGTGGTACGCCGCCTGACCGACTGGTACGCCGCCCGGCCAGCCGTCCGCGGCCCGGTCAGGCCAGCAGCTTGTAGGCGTGGATCGAGCCGCCGCGGCGTTCGTAGAGGATGTCGCCGATCTGCGCCAGCCCGGTGACGCCGTCGCCCTCCGCGGAGGTGGCACCCAGCCGGAGTGTCTCGACGCCCGAGTCGTGATCCAGGAGACCGAAACCGCCGGCGACGGGGAGCAGTACCCAATCCCGCGCGGTGGTGACGTCGGGGTCGGGTGACCACCCGCCGGTCAGGCCCGGGCCGGTGGCCCCGCCGGCCGTCCAGGTGTGCTGGCCGGTATCGGTCCGGAAGGCGTGGGTGGCGCCGCCGTCGAACCACCGTGCCTGGGTGTCATCGCCGGAGAGTGTGGTGGCGCCCGGTTTCGCCGCGGGCTCAGAGTCCAGTCGCAGGACGGGGGAGTACTGGCGCGGGGAGGTGAACCATTCGACGGCCCAGGCGCCGTCGCGGTCGGTCAGTGCGAGGACGCCCTCGTCGGTGACGTCGATGATCCACAGGCCCCGGGCGCCGGTGGTCTCCGAGGCGATCTCCTCGGGCTTGCGGCTGTCCTCGGGGACGGTCTCGGCGAGCGTGAGCCGTGTGGAGTCGTCGCCGGGGCAGCGTTCGGCGACGGCGAACCGGTCGTCGGTGAGGTCGGCCGTTCCGAGGGTGCAGCCGGTACGTGGTTGCATGTCGGCTTCCTGGGGCGCCTCGACGGCGCCGTACTCGACGGTGCGGACGAGGTCGTCGCGCCAGATCTCGAGCCGCTCGGGGCTCGAGGCCAGCGCGTGCCGCCAGGTCGAGGTCAGTTCCATCGCGTCGGGGAAGGCGCTCTGTCGGGTGCTCGTGTACTGCTGCGTCGTCGGATCGAGGGCGGTGACGTCACTGCACCCGGCGGCCCCGTCGAACGCCGCGGCGAGGATGTCGGCGTAAAACGTGGCCGCGCAGGGACGTCCGGCGTGTGAATACGTCCACCGCTGCTCGCCCGAGCCCGCGTCGCGGCCCACGAGGGTCCCGTCGTCGTCGAGGGTGACGAGGTTGCCCTTGGTGGTCAGTGGGGCGCCCGCGCCCCCCGACGCGTGGGACCACAGGGGCTGGAGTGAGGTGGGGCGTTCGACTGCGGGCCCGTAGACGGGCTGCTCGTCGTCGGCGGCGCGGAAGTGCGAGCGGTTCGCGCTTCCCGACAGCAGGACGGCGGCGGCCACCACCGCCATGACGACGACGATGACGGCCGCGGTGACCAGATCGCGCCGTGTCCCCCGTTCGGAGGGCACACCGGGGAACCGTCGGCCCGGGCCG
>NZ_JAALDN010000487.1 GCF_014144855.1 Dietzia maris
GGCGGGCCAGCGCGGCGGTGACCGCTCCGATGCCCACGCTCGCGGCCGCGACCATCAGGATCTCGCCCGAGGTGGGCGAGCCGGCCGCGGCGCCGGCGGCCAACCCGTGAGCGCTGATGCCGAACACGCCGCTGACCAGGGCCACCACGATGCCCACGACCGCGGTCACCACGGGTGGGGCCTCGTCGCGGAGGCGGTCGGCGGACATGGCCCGATTCTAGAGCGGACCTCCGACAGGGACCTACCCGGCGACCGGGCCCTCGGTGGTGGTCGCGATGCGGGCGCGTTCTTCGTCGGCCAGGCCGGCCTCGATCCGGGCGAGCATGTGCGGACTCAGGTCAGGCAGGTCGTTCACGCCGAACCAGCGGACGTCGGTGTTCTCGCCGTCGGCGGGATGGGGGTCGCCGCCGAGGTAAGTGCAGGCGAAGGTGTGGTCGATGTACTGCGCCCGGTCCCCGTTGCCGTAGGTGACCATCCGGGAGACGCCGATGGAGGCGACGCGGTCGACGCGAATGGTCACCGCCGCTTCTTCGCGGGCTTCGCGAACCGCGGTGTCGGCGGGGTGCTCGCCGGGGTCGACGATGCCGGTGACGGGGGTCCACCAGCCGTTGTCGCTGCGTCGCACGAGCAGGACCCGCTCGGCTGCGGGGTCGCGGATGACGGCGGTGGCCCCGGCGAGCCAGAGCGGGGCGGTTCCCACGTGCTTGCGGAGCTCGAGGACGAAGTCGGGAGTGGCCATGCCGGCGAGCGTATCGGCCGCGGAATCCGCCGGGTGAAATGACGGATCCCCCGCCGACCGTGTGGTCGACGGGGGATCGCCGAAGTGCTATCCGGTTGCTGACTCAGTCAGCGTGGATGGGGCAGAACCTCAGTTCTGCTCCTCCTCGGGCTCGCACTCATCCTGCTCCATGGAGCCGTTGTACTTGAGGAAGTCGATGGCCTCCTGCGGCAGCTGGCAGACGGCGCCCACGTTGATCTCCGGCAGCGGCGGGAGGTTGACCCCACCGGAGACGGCGATGCCGATGCCGATGCCGGCCGCGGCAAGCGAGCCGAGGGTCGCGAGGTCGCCGGCGTCGGAGCCCGAGTCCCCGAGCGAACCCTCGACAATGACGGTCGAACCCTCGGCGACGGAGCCCTCAGCGGTGGAGCCCCCGGCCAGCGAACCATCCGGACCGGTCAGCGAACCGGTCGCATCCTCAAGCGAACCATCCGGACCGGTCAGAT
>NZ_JAALDN010000488.1 GCF_014144855.1 Dietzia maris
GCGACCGCCGCGGCGCAGGGCTCGTCCGCCGCCGGCTCGCTCGGACCCACCGGGTCCACCGGCGGGGCCACGATCGACACGGGGTTCGCCCCGGTCGCGCCCAACACCGCCGACGCCGTCACCGTCCCGGCGGGATACTCGAGCGATGTGGTGATCCGGTGGGGCGACCCCGTGCTGCCGGGCGCCCCGGAGTTCGACTTCGAGAACCAGACCGCCGCCGCGCAGGCCATGCAGTACGGCTACAACTGCGATCTGGCGGTGATGTTCCCGATGGACGACCGCGACGAGCGCTTCCTGCTCACCGTCAACCACGAGTACACGACCGAGCCCTCGATGTTCCGCGAGTACGATTCCTCGGCCCCGACCCGCGAGCAGGTCGAGATCGCCTGGGCGGCCCACGGGCTGACGGTGGTCGAGCTGGCCAGCCGCGCCGGCGACGGCGGGCTCGACCCCGTCATGGGGTCCTACAACCGGCGCATCACCGCCACCACCCCGTTCGAGCTGCGCGGACCCGCCGTCGGCCCCCTGACCCGGACCACGGCCGACCCGACCGGCACCCGCGTGCTCGGCACACTGAACAACTGCGCCGGCGGGCACACACCGTGGGGCACCGTCCTGTCCGGGGAGGAGAACTTCAACCAGTACTTCGGCACCACCGGGACGGTCACCGACACGGAGCGTCTCGAGGCCCTGCGCCGCTACGGCGTGTCCGTCTCCCGCTCGGGGCGCCGGTGGGAGGAGTTCGACGCCCGCTTCGACCCGGCCGCCGAGCCCAACGAGGTCAACCGCTTCGGTTACGTCGTCGAGGTGGATCCCTGGGATCCGACCTCGACCCCGGTCAAGCACTCCGCGATGGGCCGGTTCAAGCACGAGGGCGCCTCGGTCCACGTCACCGGTGACGGCACCGTCGTCGCCTATTCCGGCGACGACGAGCGCTTCGACTACCTCTACAAGTTCGTCTCCAGCCGCCGGATCACACCCGGGACCGGCTCGGCCGCGCGGGCCGAGAACATGAAGATCCTCGACGAGGGCACCCTCTACGTGGCGACGTTCACCGGCAACTCCCCCGCCGCGCAGATCGACGGCTCCGGGGCGCTGCCCGCCGACGGCGCGTTCGACGGCACCGGCACCTGGATCCCGCTGATGACCGTCGCGCCCGGTGGGAACGCCGTCTCACACGTGCCGGGCATGACCCCGGAGCAGGTCGCGGTGTACACCCGCATGGCCGGCGACCGCGTCGGCGCCACCAAAATGGACCGCCCCGAGGACGTCGAGCCCAGCCCGACCACCGGCAAGGTCTACATGGCGCTGACCAACAACACCCGCCGCACGACCGCGAACGTGGACGAGGCCAACCCGCGGCACAACAACAAGCACGGTCAGGTCGTCGAGATCACCGACGACCACGCCGGCACCACCTTCGGCTGGAACCTGCTGCTGGTGTGTGGCGACCCGGCCGAGGCGGACTCGTACTTCGGCGGCTTCGACAAGTCGAAGGTCAGCCCCATCTCCTGCCCGGACAACGTCGCCTTCGACCCGGCCGGGGGACTGTGGGTGTCCACCGACGGCAACGCCCTCGGCTTCAACGACGGCCTCTACTCGGTGGCGACCGAAGGTCCGAACCGCGGCGAGACCAAGCTGTTCCTCACGGTCCCCGTCGGGGCCGAGACCTGCGGACCGCTGGTGTTCGACAACCGGGCGATCGTCAACGTCCAGCACCCCGGCGAGAAGGACGGCGCGTCGATCGAGAACCCCGCCTCGCACTGGCCCGACGGCGGCACCTCGCAGCCGCGGCCGTCGACCGTGGTCGCGTGGCGCAACGGGTTCTCCGGTGGCGCCGGCTCTCTCGGTTCGGGCTCCCTGCCGACGGGCCTGATCGGCTCCTGACGGCGGACGGCCGGGGCGGGTAGGCGGACTGCCGGGCCGGCGGGTCGGGTCGGTC
>NZ_JAALDN010000489.1 GCF_014144855.1 Dietzia maris
GCCGGCGGAGTCGGAGCGGGACTCGTCGTCGTCGCCCCGAGGCGACCCTCCCGGTGCGGATCCACCGCCACCGACGGCACCCGCCGCGGCGGCCGGCCGCACGGCGCCCGACTCGAGCGACTCGACACGCTGCAGCAGCGCGATCATGGAGTCGTCCGCCGAGGGCAGGAGCAGCTTGGCGCAGAGGATCTCCAGCAACAGCCGCGGAGAGGTGGCCCCTCGCATCGACCCCATCCCCTCGTGCACCATGTCGGCGCAGCGGGCGAGAGTGGCGGGCCCGATGTTCTCGGCCTGACGCCGCATGGTCTCGGCCTGCTCGACCGGCGCGTCGACGAGCCCACGCTCGATCGCCTGCGGCACGGACTGCACCATGATGAGATCGCGCAGCCGCTGCAGCAGATCGGCGGCGAACCGGCGCGGGTCGTGCCCGGCCTCGACCACCTTGTCGACGGTCCGGAACAGCGTGGCCCCGTCGCCGGCGGCCAGCGAATCCACCGTGTCGTCGATGAGCGCGACCTCGGTCGCCCCCAGCAGGCTCACCGCGCGCGGGTAGGTGATGCCCTCGTCACCGGCGCCGGCCATGAGCTGGTCCAGCACGCTGAGCGTGTCGCGCGGCGATCCCCCGCCGGACCGGATGACCAGGGGGAACACGGTCGGCTCGACCTGCACACCCTCCTGCTCGCAGATCCGCTCGAGCAGCCCGCGCATCGACGTGGGCGTGAGCAGCCGGAAGGGGTAGTGGTGCGTGCGCGAGCGGATGGTGGGCAACACCTTCTCCGGCTCGGTGGTGGCGAAGATGAAGATGAGGTGCTCCGGCGGCTCCTCCACGATCTTCAGCAGCGCGTTGAAGCCCGCGTTGGTGACCATGTGGGCCTCGTCGATGATGAGCACCCGGTACCGCGACGACGCCGGGGCGAAGAACGCCCGCTCGCGCAGATCACGCGTGTCATCGACACCGCCGTGGCTGGCCGCGTCGAGCTCGGTGACGTCGAGGGTCCCGTGGCCGCCGGGCGCGAGCGCCACGCACGAGTCGCATTCGCCGCACGGGTCGGCGGTGGGCCCCTGCACGCAGTTGAGCGAGCGGGCGAGGATGCGGGCGGACGAGGTCTTGCCGCAGCCGCGTGGGCCGGAGAAGAGGTAGGCGTGGTTGATACGACCGGAGGACAAGGCCACCGAGAGCGGTTCGGTGACGTGCTCCTGGCCCACGACCTCGGCGAAGGAGGCGGGGCGGTACTTCCGATAGAGAGCCACGCCTAGAGGGTACCCAGGGGGTACGACGACGAGGACTTCCGCTTCCGACGGCGATCACGCGTGATCCGGGATGGGCCGAAATGACCGGAGGGGCCGCGTCATACGCAGCCCCTCCCGACGTCCCTCGCGCGCGGATCGGGCCCCCTCAGACCCCCGCGGCACGGTTCCCGAACCGATATCGGACACCGGCCCCTCACAGCCCCTCAGCTGTCTCCGGTGTCCGCATCCCTCTAGCTCGGACGACTCCGATACAACCAGACGGCCCCGGCCCGGACAAGACCGCACTTGCGTTGACCATCGCTCAACAACGCGGGTGAATTACATTCATGCAGGTGACAGGGTTACCTAAGCTACGGACTCCCGCATTCACACTATGGGAATGTGTCAGAGATCACGGACGGGCAGACGTGCTGGTCACCTGTCGATTCCCGGGGCGAGGAGGCGAGATCGGGAGCGCGGTCCGTTAATGGCCGTCGTTAACGCGGATCGTGCAGTTGTTACACACCGCCCGAGCCGAGCGATCGCTCAGTCGGCGAGCGCCGCGCGGCAGGCCGCGAGAAGAGCGCACAGGCCCACGACATCCATGGCGGTCTCGACCTCGGCCAGGGGCGGGAGCGTGGGCGCCAGACGGATATGGCGGTCGTCGGGATCCTTGCCGTACGGGTACGCGGACCCGGCCGGCGTGAGGGCCACCCCGGCCTCCTTGGCCAGGCGGACGGTCTCGGTGGCGGTGCCGTCGACCACCTCGAGGTCGATGAAGTACCCACCCTCGGGCCGGGTCCAGCCGGCCACGTCGTACTCGCCGAGCCGGTGGGCCAGGGCTGCGGCGGCGGCCTCGAACTTCGGCGCGATGACCTCGCGGTGGCGGAGCATGTGGTCGCGCACCCCGTCGGCGTCACCGAAGAATCGGGCGTGCGCGAGCTGGTTGACCTTGTTCGGCCCGATGGAGCGCACGGAGGTGTGGCCGAGGTACCAGTCGAGATTGGCCCGCGAGGCGGAGAAGAACGACACGCCCGCGCCGGCGAACGTGATCTTGGAGGTCGAGCACACCTGCCAGAAGCGGTTGGGGTGGCCCGCCTCGGCGGCCAGCGTGTCGACGTCCGGGACCTTGGGGAAATCCTCGGTGAGCGTGTGGACGACGTAGGCGTTGTCCCAGACGATCCGGAAGTCCGGGGCGGCGGTCGCCATGCGCGCGAGGCGGGACACGGTGTGGTCGTCGTACACCGCGCCGGTCGGGTTGGCGAAGATCGGGACGCACCACATGCCCTTGATGGACGGGTCGTTCGACACGAGACGCTCGACCTCGTCCATGTCCGGACCTGTCGGCCCCAGCGGCACCGGGATCATCTCGATCCCCAGCGCCTCGGTGATGTTGAAGTGGCGGTCGTAACCGGGCACCGGGCACAGCCAGCGCAGGACCGGCTCGTCCTTCCACGCACGCTGGGAGTCGGGCGTGCCGAAGAGCATGGAGAACGTCAGCAGGTCGTACATGATCGACAGGCTCGCGTTGTCCTGGGCGATCACGCGGTCGGCCTCGACCCCGAGCAGCTCGGCGATGATCGACCGCAGTTCCGGCAGTCCCGCCCCGCCGCCGTAATTGCGGACGTCGGTCTTACCCGCCGCGTGGTCGCCCTCCCCCGGCAGCGACAGCAGCCGCTCGGACAGGTCCAGCTGTTCGGGCGAGGGCTTTCCGCGAGTCAGGTCCAGGGCCAGGCCCTTGTCGGCCAGCGCGTCGTACTCGGCGGCCAGTTGCGACTCGAGTCGGGCGAGTTCGTCGGCGGGGAGATCGGACAGTGCCACTGTGGCCTCCGGCGGGATCGACAACTTCGGTGTTGGTGCCCTAAGACATGTCCCAAGACATAAGGGGACCCCGCGCACCCGCCAGAGCCCGCTGACCCTTGCTGCCTTCCGGCCCTGGGGGAGTTCACAGGATGGACGCCGCGCGGGGTCCACGGACGAGTCTAACCGGCCCGCCTCCCGCGCTGCACCCCACCCGCCTCCCGCGCTGCACCCCACCCGCCTTACGGGCCCGGATCGGAGCCCGCTCGGCCCCGCGGTTTGCCTCCGCTTGCGCGTCCTGGGTATTCTCCTCCACGGAGGATTCGCCTAGTGGCCTATGGCGCTCGCCTGGAACGCGGGTTGGGGTTTATAGCCCCTCAGGGGTTCAAATCCCCTATCCTCCGCCGCAGACGCGGCCCGGAGCTCTCGAGCCCGGGCCGCGTCGCTCATTTCAGCCACGCCCGGGCCGACCGGAGGCCCGCTCTCGCTCCCGCGACCACCCACGCTCGGTAGGCTCGCGATCGTGACCGAGACCACGGGCGGCCGGACCGTTGACGACGACGTCGCCCTGCGGGTGCTCGTCTACAGCCACGACGCCGCCACCCGCAGCCGCGTGATGTCCGCCCTCGGCACCCGCCCGCACCCGGACCTGCCCCGGCTGACGTACCTCGAGGTCGCCACGGCCCCGGTCGCCCTCGAACACCTCGACGCGGGCGGGGTCGACCTGGCGATCCTCGACGGCGAGGCGACGCCCACCGGCGGACTCGGCCTGGCCAAGCAGCTGCGGGACGAGCTCGACCGCTGCCCGCCGGTGCTCGTCCTCATCGGCCGGGCGGACGACCGCTGGCTCG
>NZ_JAALDN010000490.1 GCF_014144855.1 Dietzia maris
CGTCGGTGGACCGCCCGCTGACGCTGCGGCCGGCCGCACCGCTCGCCCCGGGCCGCCACGAGCTGGTGATCTCGATCGGTGCCGCGGACGGCGGCGCGGCGCAGGAACTGGCGGTGTTCGGCCTCGAGGTCGCCCCGGACGGCACCCTGTCACTCGGATCGGGCGCACTCGGATCCGCCCCGATCGGATCGACCGGCTCCTGATCGGATGTGAGGCCGCCGTCCCGGGGTTACCGTGATCGCCAGAGCACCCCGCTGGTAGGCGCCGGGGTGACCGGCGGAGGGAGCGGGCCATGACCGGCGGGGGAACGGGCGCGGGCGGCACCGACGACCGCAGGATCGTGATGGCACCACACCTGAGGGGTCTGGAGCCGGACCCCGACCGCGGGATGGAGATCGACCAGAAGTCGCCCGGCGAGCTCGACCCCGCGGTGCCGCGGGGTGAGTTCGTCCGCAGCGTGATCGGCACCGTCGCCGGGCTGGCGGCGGCCGTGATCGTGTACCTGGTCATGCCGGGCGATCTCGAACACAACGCGCGCCTCACCGCGGCGGTGGCGGTCCTGCTCGGCATCTGGTGGATGACCGAGTGCATCCCCATCCCGGCCACCGCGCTGGTGCCGCTCATCGTCTTCCCCGTCCTGGGTCAGGACGTCTCGGTCAACGACGTGGGCGCCGAGTACGGCAACAACATCATCTTCCTGTTCATGGGCGGCTTCCTCATCGCGATCGCCATGCAGCGCTGGAACCTGCACCGGCGGATCGCCCTGCTCACCGTGCGCGCGATGGGTACCCGGTCGACCCGGGTGGTCGCCGGGTTCATGATCGCCACCGCTTTCCTGAGTATGTGGGTGTCCAACACGGCCACGGCGGTGATGATGCTCCCGATCGGGGTGTCGGTGCTGATGCTCGCCTCCGAGCTCGGTGGGAAGGACCGTGCCGGTGGGGACGGCGCCGGTCGGAACGACGACGAGGACGCGATCCCCCGGATGGACTCCTCGTCCGATCCGCGTTCCGATCAGGTGAAGCAGGCCGTGATCCGGTCGAACTTCGGCACCGCGCTGATGCTGGGCATCGCCTACGCGGCGTCGGTCGGGTCGCTGGCGACCATCATCGGCACCCCGCCCAACACCCTTCTCGCCGGCTATCTGGAGCGCGAGCACGACATCGTCCTGGGTTTCGGTCGCTGGATGCTGGTCGGACTGCCGCTGGCGGTGGTCATGCTCGTGATCACGTGGTTCCTCCTCACCAAGGTGCTGTTCCGTCCCGAGATCGAGCGGATCCCCGGCGGTCGGGCACTGTTCGACGACGAACTGCGCAGGCTCGGCCCGACCTCGTCGGGCGAACGGCGCGTCCTGGCGGTGTTCGTCGCGGCGGCCGTGGCCTGGGTGGCCGTGCCGCTGGTGTGGGAGGACCCGCCGATCTCGGACGCCGGGATCGCGCTCACTGCCGGACTGCTGCTGTTCCTGCTGCCGGCCGGCACCGAGCGCGGGGTGCGGCTGCTCACCTGGGACGCCGCGCTGGGACTGCCGTGGGGCGTGCTGCTGCTGTTCGGCGGCGGACTGGCGCTGTCCGCGCAGTTCTCAGGTTCCGGACTCACCGGGTGGATCGGCGAGCAGGCGTCGGCGCTGGACGCGCTGCCGACCGTCGCGTTGGTGCTCGTCGCGGCCGCCGGGGTCCTGTTCCTCACCGAGCTGACGAGCAACACCGCCACCGCCGCCACGTTCCTGCCGGTGGCCGGTGGCGTCGCCCTCGGCCTGGACCTGGATCCGATGATCCTGGCCGTCCCGGTCGCGCTCGCCGCCACCTGCGCCTTCATGCTCCCGGTGGCGACCCCGCCCAACGCGATCGCCTACGGCTCGGGATACGTGACCATCGGCCAGATGATCCGCGGCGGGATCTGGCTCAACCTGATCGGGTTGATCGCCATCACCGCGGTCACCATGACGCTGTTGGTGTGGGTGTTCGGGCTGACCGTCTGATCGTCTGACCGGCCCGCTAGCGTCGGGGCATGCCCGTCGCACGCGAACCCTCCCGCCGCTCGGCCGTCGAGCCCTTCCACGTCATGAGCGTCCTCGCCGCCGCCGCCCGCCGGCAGGAGACCCACGGCGACGTCATCTCGCTGTGCGCGGGCCAGCCCTCGACCCCGGCCCCCGGCCCTGTACTCGCCGCCGCCCGCCACGCCCTGGACACCGAGATCCTCGGATACACCGAGGCGCTGGGCATCCGCCCGCTCCGCGAGGCGATCGCGGGGTACCGCCGGCGGCGGGACGGGGTGGACGTGACGGCCGACGACGTCG
>NZ_JAALDN010000491.1 GCF_014144855.1 Dietzia maris
CCGGCGGCTTCACCGTGCTGTTCCTCGCCGCGTTCGACCCCGGCGACACCGTCGTGATGGCACGCCCCGGCTACCCCGCCTACCGCAACACCCTCCAGGCCCTGGGCTGCCGGGTCCACGAGATCGCCTGCGGCCACGAGACCCGGTACCAACCCACGGTCGCGCAGCTCGAGGCGGTCACGGCGGAACTGGGCCACGCGCCCGCCGGCCTCATCGTGGCGAGCCCGGCGAACCCCACCGGCACGATCATCGACGCGGGCGAACTCGAGGCCCTCGCGCGCTGGTGCGAGGCCCACGGCACGCTGCTCGTCAGCGACGAGATCTACCACGGCGTCACCTACGGCCGGGAGTGCGCGAGCGCGTGGCAGACCAGCCGCGAAGCCGTGGTGATGGGCTCGGTGTCCAAGTACTTTTCCATGACCGGCTGGCGGATCGGCTGGATGCTGTTGCCGGAGTACCTGCGTGACCCCGTGGACCGTCTGATCGGCAACCTCACCATCTGTCCGCCCGCCGATGCCCAGTTCGCCGCCGTCGCCGCGTTCACCGAAGCCGCTGCCGCCGAGCTGGACGGGCACGTCCAGCGGTACGCCCGAAACCGCGACCTGGTCCTGCGCAGACTGGGCGAGCTGGGCGTGGGGGAGATCGCCCCTCCGGACGGCGCCTTCTACGCGTACTTCGACGTCTCACGCTGGACCGACGACTCGGTGGCGTGGTGCGCGGAGGTCCTCGAGCGAACAGGGGTCGCGTTGACGCCGGGCGTCGACTTCGACACCGTCGACGGTGGCCACACCGTCCGGCTGAGCTTCGCCGGCGGCACCGAGGAGATCGCCGAGGCGATGGACCGGCTGGAGGCCGTGCTCGCCCCGTAGGTACCGGCCCCGCGGGCGGCTGTGATGTACGGCCCCCGCCGGCGCCCGCGGAGCGCTACGGTCGGCGCATGGGTTCCGCCGAGATCATCACCGCCATCGTCTACGTCACCCGGCCGTGGCTGCTGGCGCAGGCTCCGCTCACGGTGGAGCAGGTCTACCTCAACGCCCGGGAGATCCTGGCCGGGTCCACCGGCGGCTCGATGATCTCCTGACCGGGCTGCGATACTGGGGGGCGTGACCGCCCAGAGCAGCAAGCCCCGCATCTCCAACGTCCTCGCCTCGCGCTACGCGAGCGCCGACCTGGCCACGCTGTGGTCCGCCGAGCACAAGATCGTGCTCGAGCGGCAGCTGTGGATCGCGGTGCTGCGCGCACAACGCGACCTGGGCATCGACGTCCCCGACGGGGTGATCGAGGCCTACGAGGCGGTGATCGACCGCGTCGACCTCGGCTCGATCGCCGAGCGCGAGCGCGTCACCCGGCACGACGTCAAGGCCCGCATCGAGGAGTTCAACGACCTCGCCGGCCACGAGCACATCCACAAGGGCATGACGAGCCGAGACCTCACCGAGAACGTCGAGCAGCTCCAGGTGGTGCGGTCACTCGAGCTCGTCCGCGACCGCGGCGTCGCCGCGGTCCGGCGTCTGGCCGAGCACGCCGTCGCCCACCGCGACACCGTGATGGCCGGGCGCAGCCACAACGTCGCCGCGCAGGCCACCACGCTGGGCAAGCGTTTCGCCTCCGCGGCCGACGAACTGCTGGTGGCGTTGGAGCGCGTGGAGTCGTTGCTCGAGCGGTACCCCCTGCGCGGCATCAAGGGCCCGATGGGCACGGCGCAGGACATGCTCGACCTCCTCGGTGGCGACGCCGCCAAGCTGGCCGAGCTCGAGGGGCGGATCGCCGAGCATCTCGGCTTCGCCCGCACCTTCGACTCGGTGGGCCAGGTCTACCCGCGGTCGTTGGACCACGAGGTCGTCTCGGCGCTCGTCCAGCTCGGCGCCGGCCCGTCGTCGTTGGCGCAGACCATCCGGCTCATGGCCGGGCACGAGCTGGTCACCGAGGGCTTCCAGCCCGGCCAGGTCGGCTCGTCCGCGATGCCGCACAAGATGAACACCCGCTCCTGCGAGCGCGTGAACGGTCTGCAGGTCGTGCTCCGCGGT
>NZ_JAALDN010000492.1 GCF_014144855.1 Dietzia maris
CGGCCGGGTGTGGCGCGGCGGCCGGGTGTGGCCCGGCCAGCACCCGGGCCTCACGGGGGCGCCGGCCGGGCGGCCGATCAGATCTTGATCTCGACGTCCCCCAGCGCCACCGAGACGCAGGTCTGGATCCGCTCCCCCGGACCGTGGTCGGTGCCGTTGCGCAGGTCGCGGACGTGGCCCTCCTCCAAGCCCACGACGCACGTCTGGCAGATACCCATCCGGCAGCCGAACGGCATCTGCACGCCCACGCTCTCCCCGCCCTCGAGGATCGTGGTGGCCCCGTCGAGCTCCACCGTCTTGTCGGTCGAGCCGTACTTGACGGTCCCGCCCGACGCGCCCGCGTTGCGGTCCACGGTGAAACGCTCCATGTGGAGGTCGTCCCGTCCCGTTGCCTCGAAGTGCTCGGTCAGCTCGTCGAGCATCGCCGAGGGCCCGCACGCCCAGGTGGGACGCTCCGACCAGTCCGGCACGAGCGCCGACATCTGCTCGGAGTCGATGCGGCCGTCCTCGCTGGTCACCCGCAGGTGCAGCGTGTAACCCGGCTGGGTGCGCTCCAGCGCGAGGAGCTCGTCGTGGAACAGTGCGTCATCACGGTCGCGGATCGAGTGGACGTGCACCACGTCGGGGAACCCCTCGTCGGCCGAGCGGCGGTCCAGCGACCGCAGCATGCCCATCACCGGGGTGATGCCCGAGCCGGCGGTGACGAACATCAGCTTCTCGGGCGTGGGCGAGGGCAGGTGGAAATCACCGGCCGGCGCCTGGAGCCGGACGATCATCCCCGGCTCGACCGTTCCGACGATATGGTTGCTCAGCAGCCCCTCCGGCAGGGCCTTGACCGTCACCGAGTACTCGCCACGCCCCGTCGTGGGCGCCGACGTCAACGAGTACGAGCGCCAGGTCCACCGGCCGTTGAGCAGGACGCCGATCCCCAGGTACTGACCGGGGCGGTACTCGGGCGTGGCGCCCCAGCCCGGCTTGATCACGAGGGTCACCGCGTCGTCGGCCTCACGGCGCACGGAGACGATCTCGCCGCGCAGCTCGCGGGACGACCACAGCGGGTAGATGAGCGAGGAGTAGTCGTCCATCCGCAGCGGGTGGGTGAGGCGGTTGAGGAACGTACGCGCCCCCCGCGGCTCCGGAACCCGCGCGGCCGCCGCACGCAGGACGCGATTGAGCCCACTTCTCGACTCGGACACTGGTGCCTCCTTGAAAACGGATCCCCGCGGCCCGGGGGTCGGACCGCCGCTTCCGGACTACGAACCTACGGTAGCGTAGGTTCCCGTCCGGCGGGATCCCCCGGGCCGATTCTCCACGCCGTCGACCCGGGTCCGCAGGCGATCGGGGCAGTCCCGGCATCCGGGCGGTGTCCGGCCCGGGTGCGCCCGCACCCCTAAAGCAGCGTGAGCAGGAACGGCAGTTCCACCGCGTCGTACCACGCCAGGTCCACGTCGAGGGCGTCACCGACGGTGAGCTCGGCGTCCTCGTCCCCCAGATCCGCACGGTCCACCACCTCGACCGCGTCCTTCACCAGGTCCACGGCCCCGGCCAGATCAACGTGGACGGCGGCGATCTCCGCGGTCCCCACCGTGGCACCGTCCAGCCGCACCACGGCGGTGTCCAGGTCCGGCCGCGGCTGCACCCGCCCGTCGGGGACGTCCGCGCTCACCACGACCCGCCGGTACGGGTGGGCCTCGTGCGCGGCGCCGGAGTCGAGTTCACCGCCGAGCAGCCGGAGCGACGCCCGCGCGGCCTCGAGGAACGCCACGTGTTCGATCTCCTCCATGTCGCCCTCGGCGTAGGACTCGATGAGCGCGGGGGTCGCCGCGAACGCGGTGCCGCTCCGCACGGGCATCTCCCCTGCCTCGAGCAGGGTCTCGAGCATCGCCATGGTGGCGGGGACGAACAAACGCATGATGGACTCTCCTCGGGCGGGTGATGGTCAGCGGGCGGTGCCGCTCAACCGGCGGTGCCGGTGAGCTCGTCCAACGCGGACGAGATGAGCTCTCCGATCTCCTCCACGTCCGGGACGGCCTGGCGATCCGAGGTGAACCCGCAGTACACGGTCCCGGCATAGCTGCTCATCGACACGGCCAACGCCTGCCCCTCGAGCAGGGCCGGGACGGGGTAGACCTCGACGAGTTCGCCATCGCCCCAGAACACCTTGCGCTGGGGACCGGGCGCGTTCGTGACGACCAGGTCGTAGCTCTCCGACGGCAACATGATCGCCGCCCGGGAGGCCAGCGCGTGCAGGGTGGGCGGAGCGAACCCGGACAGCCGCGCCAGGGACTTGGCCCCCACGGCCTCACGCGGATGACGCTGGGTGGCCGTCTCGCGGGCGATCTGCGCCAGACGCATACGGGGATTGGGCTCCCCGACCGGCATGCCGATGAGCGCCGAGGCGATCTCCGCCGAGGTGGCCTCGCTCTGGTTCTCCGACCCGTCGGCCTCCGAGGTCACCGCCATCGGCACGATCGCCCTGAGCGTGTCCGAGGTGGACAGGGGGTGGCCGCACGACAGAATCCAGGACCGCAGTGCCCCGCAGAGCACGGCGAGCACGACGTCATTCACCTTGCAGGAGTGCTCGCGCGCGATCTCCCGCGCCTGCGCGAGAGGGAAGGACGCCAACCCCACCCGGCTCCCGCGGGGACGGGTGGTGCGGAACATCTCCGCCAGACCGCCTGCGGGACGGAGCATCGACAGATTCGCCGCGCCGACCAGTCCGCGGGTGGCCCGCTCCAGCGCGTGAGCCAGGCGGGCCGAGCGGCGCACCAGCTCCAGGGGGTCGGTCGCGATGGTCATGAGCGCGTCCAGGACGAGGACCCCGTCCCCGGGCGCCGGCACCGGGGTCCACGTGGCGACCTCGTCGACATCCGCGGAGGCCCGCTCGTCCGTCACGAGCACCTGGGCGAGATCCACGGCGTGGGGACCGCCCAGCAGCGCATGGTGCGTCTTGGTGAGGATCGCCAACCGTCCATCCGGAAGCCCCTCGATGAGGTACAGCTCCCACAGCGGGCGATCCGCCTCCAGTGGCCTGTCGACGAGCCGCGCCACGAGGTCGGCCAGCTGCCGCATCCCGCCGGGAGCGGGGAGCGCCGACCGCCGGACGTGGAAACTGAGGTCGAAGTCCGGGTCGTCCACCCACACGGCCCTGGCCAGGGAGAAGGGGATATGCCGGATCCGTTGACGGTACCGGGGCGCGTCGGCCAGGCGGGCGTCGACGAACTCCATGACGCGGTCGATGTCCCACGGTTCGTCCCTGGCGACCAGCGCCAACGAGCACGAGTGCCTGCTCCGGGAACGCGCGGCGTCACCGAGGAGCAGATCCGCGTCCGCGGTGGCCAACCTGGTCGCCACGGTGTCAGACCACCTCGTCCAACCCGAGGAGTCCCCGGATCTCCACGGCCGCACGGTCGAACACCTGGTAGAACACGCCGATCATGCCGGTCCGCACGGCGCCGAGGACGTTCTCGATGGCGTCGTCGACCATCACGCACTCCCGCGGCTCGAGTTCGAGCCGGCGCGCCGCCTCCAGGAACGCCTCGGGCTCGGGCTTCTCCACCCCGGTCACACCGCTGAGCACCACGTGCTCGATCCCGAGATCGCGGGCGTCCTCCCGGACACGGTCCGCTCCCGGCCCCTCGGGTTCATTGCTCAGCACGGCGAGACGGACGTCATTCGCCCTCGCACCGGTCAGGATCGACCGCCAGTTCTCACGGTCCTCCTCCGTGCCGTCCAGCACCCCGAAGTAGTCGACTATCAGTCCACGCATGGGGACAGCCTAGGCAACACCCGGGCACGGTGCAGTAGGCGAGGTGGAACCGGGCGCCCGTTCCGGCGCGTCATGAGGGGTAGAGCACGCCAGACCACCCCGGGTCCGGCGCGGGAGGGAGCAGACCCCAGATGGCACCGACGCCCGTTTCGCCACCCACGACGGTGCGGCCTCACCGGTCGGCCGAAACCGATCGGGAGGCCGGCCGCGTCCGGCCCCTACCCTCCACCGAACCCGCGCCGGGAGTGCCGGGGGCCGCGGGGACGACGGATCGGGAGTGCGTCGTCACCCCGCCCGCCAGGCCGGTGCCGGCTCCGGAACGCGGCGTCCCGGTCCCCGCGCGGCGGGCCGCACACGCCCTGGTCGTCATGGCTCTGGAAGTCGTGGATCGCAGG
>NZ_JAALDN010000493.1 GCF_014144855.1 Dietzia maris
GGGTGTCCACCAGAGCGGGAACGGTCCAGTTCAGGAATCTGAAACCCACATCGGAGTACTGGGCTTGGAGGGACGACGGAGCGTGCATCGGGGACCCCGACCTCTTCTACAGTGCGGAGGACGAGCCCAAGGGAGTGCGTCGTCGCAAGGAGGACGCAACCAAGGCGATCTGCGCCGGTTGCGCCGTGCTCGAGACCTGCCGGAAGTTCGCGATCGAGGCCGGCGAGCTCTACGGCGTCTGGGGCGGGATGACTGAACTCGACCGGCACAAGCTGGCGGGGCGGCAGCGGACTGGGTAGGTCTCGGGGGTTCGGCGGTCCCCGGCGAGCGTTGGCCGGCTTCGGCCGATTCGCGCTCGCGGCAAGTCCAGGTCGGCGTCTCGCGAGCGGTCACAAGTGGGCAATCACCGCGCAGCGAGCTGGGAAAACGTGAACGTGATCCGGTGCCGGGACACCGCCAAGCGAGTCATTCCTCACAATTTCGTCCTTTTCGACGATGTTGCCCAGGATGTGGACTTGGCCGAGGCCGGTCGCGTGTGGTGTGGCCATTGGTAGTGGGCACTTACTCCCGCATCCGGGGGCGGAGACGGCGCTCTCCCCAGATCCGATACAAGTAGTGGCGGTTAAGCGATAGATGGATCACCGGAGGTCGGCCCGGCCGCTTACGCGCCGCCCGGTGGAGGCTCGGCCCGACAGCATGAGGCGGCGTACATTGCCGCCGGCGGCCACGCGAAGATTTCAAAGTTCGGACACACGCTACCGCTTGCAGCACCGAAGGATCTGCCACGGAAATTCGTGATTGGCGGGCTCGAGTGAATGCTCATTCGATCTTTCGAAAAAGCCTACAGTCAAGACGATCGAGGCTAGTTAGCCAATCGAACGTTTGGGCTTGGATCTTATTAGGCTTCGTGGCTAGGCCGGCCACAGAGGGAGCTGCTATCGGAACGGTCGGCCCCCGCTGGATACCGCCCGCCGAACCATAACGCCCAAGATCAGAACGTGCCAGTCTAGGCGCCAGGCTACCTGAGGGGCTTCGTCGGGGCCCGAGGCCAGCGTATCGCCGGCAGCTTGTGGCGGAGGTCAAGGGGCCTTAATTTTCAAGACCACACCTACGGAGACTCTCGCCGCGATAGCCTCCTTTGGGTGACCGGATTTTTACCAGGGGTCTCTGAGCTGCAGGGCAGGCTTGCCTACAGCGTAAACGACGCCAAGAAGCGAATCGTTCCCGTGCTGGGTTCTGGCTTGACCGTCGGAGCAGTGCCGAACTCTAGCGAGCTCACGGAACTATTCGTTCGCGAGCTGGATCGGCCGGACCAAAGAAGGTGCATGACCGATCTCCGCGAGTACGAGGACGACGTCGAGCGCTACCAGGCAGCGGCTGTACGGCTCTCGACGTTAAAAGGCCCACGCGGGGTGCAGAACGCTGTACGGAAGGCCGTTTTGAGCGCCTGCGTGGATGTCGACCCCGAGAAATTAGTAGACGACCAGTTTAACAGAAACCTCGGCCATCAACTCGAGCGGAAGGGGACTTGGAAGCTAACCGACTCCATCAAATCATTCGCGCAATGGTACTCAGGGCTGCCGGCCTCGGCGAGGGGTCCGATATTCACAACTAACTTTGACCCGCTAGTAGAAATTGGCCTCCGCTTGGAGGGGGTATCATGCGAGGCCGTTCCCCTCGCGTTTGACAAGATGCCTGACGAACGGCTCATGAAGAGTCCCACATCGACCCCGGTCATACATCTACACGGCTATTGGCTTTCGGACTATTCGATCAACTCTATTAAGGAACTCCGTCGTGAGCGTCCGGCAGTTTCGGAACTGCTGAGGAAGTACTTTCAGGAGAGTACGGTCCTTGTGGCGGGTTACGGGGGTTGGTCGGATACTTTCATGGAAACTCTCCTGTCGTACGTTGAGCACGACGATCTGTACGACACAGATGTTTGTTGGAGCGTCCATAGTCGGAAGGAAAGCTCGATTGAGAGGAATGAGCAACTAGTTCGACTTCAAGGGCACCCTGCTGTGTCGACTTACTTCGGGGTCAACGCTGCGGATCTCTTTTCTTCTACTCCGATAAAGATAATTGAGAACTCCTACATCGAGGAAATCTTTAGAGACTCTCCCGCTGGCTACACGCTGATTTCGTCGGAAGCGCGAGAAGAGGGCGCAGGGTACAATTCCATACCCAATTCTGGCTTCGCGGACGGGCGAAGGCCTGAATGGCTCGATGCGGCCCCCGGAGTGTGGCCGATGCTGGAGTCGTCTGTGACGCTGCTTGAGGTGTCTCGGCGCGAGTTCTGGGGGGACACGAGTTCGGGTGTCGCGGCAATCGGGCCAATGGGTGAGGGGAAATCGTTAGCCTTGATGCAGTCAGTGGTTATCCTCGCCTCGGAGAATCCGGACTGGAGTTATATTTGGCACAATTCAAGTGCTCCGCCGATTTCTGGTGGCTGGCTTTCCGATTTGCTCGAGAAATTCGAGAAAGTCTGCGTGGTCGTAGACGAAGTAGATATAGTGGCCACAGACGTTATCGCCACTATTAACACCTGGCGCGATGAAGGAGATCGACTTAAGTTCCTTTTCACTTGTCACGACCGATTCTGGAATCGCTCTATGGCGCAAGTGAGGCCATACTTCAAGACTGTGTACTTTCAGGGAATTCAATCAGAAGATGCTTCGGCGTTGGCGTCGGCTTGGCGTGATCATGGATTGTCGCCCTACGGCGATCAGTATTTGACCGTCGAAGACGTTGCTTCGCGTATCAGATCGGCGGCTGTCGGCGCACCGGGTGCTGAAGGAAACACTCTTTTTGGTGCCGTCCTCGGCATACGCTCCGCACGGCACCTCAGGGGTCGCGTCGAGAACCTTGTCGATAAGTTTCGCACAATCTCGGCAACGAATGGCTCCGATGTGAACCTAGCGCAGATTTTTGGTGCAGTGTGTTTCATGCAAGTTCGGTTTGATCCCCATGCTGACGCTGGTTGCGGCCTCTCCGTTGAGTTAATCAAGTACATGTTGAACCCAAATGGCGCGTTTCCTGATGGCCGAGCGCTGAAAATTCTGGGTCGTGAGGCCTTCGTTTCGTTCTCGGGTGATCTGCTCTACGCCCGGCATCTATCGATTGCCGAGGCGGTGATCGATATAGTTCGCGAGTCTGGCGAGTCGGACGCGATCTGTCGGTTAATTGGTTTGGCTGGCGGCCGTGCCTGGGCGAACGGTGGCTTCAAGAGTAGTCCGGGAATCAAAGCGTTTCGCTTCGCTATCGGCCATTCCGTATTCTTGGAGGGGTACAATGCCTCGCGGGGGGCGATCGAAGGGTCCGGCCCGCTTCTCTCCTCGCGAGTTAACCACTGCCGATTCATGCGGGACCACGACCCAGAGCAAGCTCTGAGTTATGGACTCGCGGTTACTTCCCATCTTGACGAATTGAGTATGGTCGAGGAGTCCATTCGGGTACTACTGAACGACTTATCAGTTTCTGCTCGTCTGTGTCACGAGTACGAGTTTGCACTAGCGTTGGCGGCGGCAAGTCTCGATAGTGATTTCATGTTTGAGGTAGACCGCAAACAAGTCAGTTACGGTATCTGGTCTATACGGGCCGCTTCTCTTGCGCTCCGTCGACAGTCCCCCTCAAGAGCTGGTTCGTTGCCCGAACTGGCCGATGAAGTGGGCGCACGTCTGTTGCGGTCCCAAAAAGGATACGAAGGCCAAGTTATCGAAAGTAAGTTCGTGGGCTGTTTCGAGCTGCGCGAATACTCCAGCCGCTCCTTGGTTCGCAAAATAGAGGACACAATTAGACCACTTTGGTCTGCGTCCGCTGCGCGTTTAGGGGGCGGACGATTCGATCGTCTTCGGTTAAATCTGGACTCGGTCTCCCAGCTTATTGCCAACTAGCGAATACAGGCGCAGTGCGCAGGCTGATAGTCTGTGTCTGAACAGACTGGTTCGGTTCAGGTATGGCATTCGGGCCGATTTGCTAACCAGCTAGGTCCCATTGGACGTCTTTGTAGAGATTTCTCGCGTTTTCGCGACCACTACTGGGGGGAAATCTAAGACACTCCAGGTCACGCTCGGGTTCGACCTAGGTCCTGTACGTGCGCGAGCCGTGGACCTTCTCCCAATTCTGGTGAGCATTCTGGTAAAGGCTAAAGCCCTGCGAGTTAGTTCAGCTGGGCCCCCCTGCCATAGCCCCTTCCACCCGTCCCAATTCGCCTCCACCCACCTTTCGTGATCGTTCCTTCACCCCAGGCTCGGTGTGCGTTAGCGTGGTGCCGAGCCTGTGGAGTCGAGACTGTCCGAGCGGACGCGGGGGAGTGTCCATGACGCGCCCATCGATCCGAGGCGGCGTCGCACTCGCCGTCGCACTACCCGTGCTGGCGATGGCCGCGTGCAGCCCGCAATCGACCGAGCCTCCTGTAGTGGAGCGGGATACCATCCGCGCTCTGGACATCGTCGAAGGTCAACAGGACGAACCCATCGAGCTGGCCGTGGACGGCGGCACCGACGGGGTGAAGGTGACGCACCGCAGGATCACCCTCGCGCCCGGGGTCGGCACCGGCCGACACTGCCACCACAGGCAACTCGTCGTGGTGGTGGAGCAGGGCGAGCTCACCCACTACGCCGACGCATATCACGGCGGGGTCCACGTCTACCGCGCTGGCGACTCGGTGGTCGAAGACCCTCGGTACGTGCACGAGACCGTCAACGAGGGGTCAGAGGACCTCGTGGTGATGGTCACGCACTTCACCCCGGAGGGAATGCCGACGGAGGAGACGGATCTCGCGAAGTGTGAGCAGTAGGCAGCCGGTGTGACCAGCGGCCCTCGTTGCCCGGGTTACGCGTAGACCGGCGCCCACGCCGGGTCGGGGGACCGGACCTCGAGGTACGCGGTGGCGGAATCGGTGTACGCTAGGACGAACGCCACCAGGTGGGCCCCGAGCAGCACCCACGCCGACCACAGGGTGATGTCCCAGAGCGCGGTGACCAGCGTGAGGCCTGCCGCGATCGTCAGCAGCGCCCGCGCCCACCGTTCGCCGTCGCGCAGTTTCACCGCGGCCACCACCTGAAGGACTATCGCCGACACCACGCCCATCGCGATGAGCGCGCCGATCCATGCGACCCCCGGGGCGGTGGTCGACGCGTCCTCGGTGCCGCCGAGCGGCACGACGAACGCGAGCAGGTCGGTCGCCGCCAGCACGCCTGTGATGGTGAGCGTGCTGAACAGGCCGCAGAACAGCCAGATCCACGACGCGGCGGTGACGGTCGACGGGCGGGTCATGCGGTTACCTGGCCCTTCCGGATTTAGAGTGCGTTGATCCGG
>NZ_JAALDN010000494.1 GCF_014144855.1 Dietzia maris
GCGCGGGTGGTGCCCGCCCCCGGGTGGGGTGGGCCCGCCGCGCGGGCGGTGCCCGCCGCCCGGCCATCGACAGGACCGTTCCGCACACATCGCCCGAGAGGCTGCGTGCGGAACGGTCTTCTCGTCGCGCGTCGGGGCGCGCCCGAATCGTGGGGCAGCACAAGGCGTTTGGCCTCATCGCCCGGGCGGACGCCGCCACATCAGTCACATCACCCTCAGATATCCCTCCGGTAACGAGGGTCTCGATTCGGTCACGTCAAACGCGTAATGTAGCGG
>NZ_JAALDN010000495.1 GCF_014144855.1 Dietzia maris
GCAAACCTCAGTCTGGAGCCCGTATGTCCGTGACACGCCGTGGATTTCTCACAGCCGCATCCGTCGGCGTGGGCGTCGCCGTCGCCTCCACCGTCCGAGGTCCCGTCGCCGGGGCCAATCCCTTCACCACCGGCTCGCTCGGCGTGGCCCAGGACCTCATGCAGTCGGTCTCGACCGGCAGCGGGATGATCCAGCCCAACGGCACTCTCGGCTACGTCGGCGTGACGTTCCCCAGTGCCGAGGAGATCGTCGGCCGGATCCGGTTCGCATTCCCCGACGGCTCGGTCGGCGACTGGCTCCCGCTCGAGGGGATGGACTCCGCCCCGGACGCCGGCAGCACGCCCGCCTCCGAACTCGTCGGCGCGCCCGATGGTGCCGTGGGGTACGAGGTCGACGCGCCCGCGGGCGCCGAGGCGACCGTGTTCGACGACGGCCGCGGCACCCCCCGCAACTACAGCCTCGGCAGCGTCGGCCTGGCGGGCCTACCGGTCATCCCGCGCGCGGCGTGGGGTGCGGGCGATGTCGCGGGCTTCCGCTGGGCGCCCTCCTACTTCCCCGCGCAGTCCATCACGATCCACCACACCGCCTCCCCGGTCGGGCCGGACCGTGCGGCCAGCGTGCGGGCGATCTACAACTACCACGCCAACACCGTGGGCTGGGGCGACGTCGGGTACCACCTGCTCATCGACCCCGAGGGCCGGATCTACCAGGGCCGCGGCGGAACGCCCGTCGGCAACCCCGTCTTCCAGTTCCCGCCGGTCGCCGGGATCGCACCGCCGGTCGTCACCGGTGGCCACGTGGGCGGATTCAACAACGGCAACATCGGTATCAGCCTGCTCGGTGACTTCACCGGTGCACCGCCGACCTCGCGCGCGGTGGGCGCGGCCATCGACTGCGTGCGGGCGCTGTGCAACGCCACCGGCATCAACCCGCGCGCTGGCATCACCTACCGCAACCCGCAGGGCGGGGCCACCCGGCCGATGATGGCCGTGTCGGGCCACCGCGACTGGGGCGGGACCGCCTGCCCGGGCAACTCGTTCTACCCGCAGATGCAGTTCATCCGCGACCAGGCAGCCCGGGGCTGGGCCCCGACCGCCGTCTCCTCGGCGGCGTTCGGCTCCTGACCTGAACCGGTCGGCGCCGCCCGCCCCCCCCGCGGCGTAGCCGTC
>NZ_JAALDN010000496.1 GCF_014144855.1 Dietzia maris
TCGGCGATCGCGATCTGCTGCTCGCGCGTGGCGAGATGCGCGCTGGGCGCGTACTGGCCGCCGCCGTGGCCGGTCCAGGTGCCGGCGGCGAACTGCAGCCCGCCGGAGTACCCGTTGCCGGTGTTGATGCTCCAGTTCCCGCCCGACTCGCACTGGGCGATCGAGTCCCACACGCCGCCGTTCGAGACGGCCGGCGCGGCGGGCTTGGGCTTGGTGCCCACGCGGACGACGGCGGGGCGGGCCTCGGTGAGGACCTTCTCCGCGCCGCGGGCGCGCTCGGTCTCGACGCCGTTGACGCGGGTGATCGTGTAGACGACCTCGCGCTCGCCGGGAGCACCGGGATCGACGACCGTGCGCTCGCCCTCGGTGGCCTCGGGGTCCTCGGTGGTCTGTTCGGGGGCCTCGAACTGCTCGACCGCGGTCTCCTCGGCGACGGCCACCCGGGTGATGGTGACCTCAGTGCCGGGCTCGACGGGGGCGTCCGGGGCCGGGGTGACAGTGTCCAGCGGGCCGAGGGTGATGCCGGCGCGCTCGAGGAACTGCCCGACCGTCTCACCGGGTGAGGCCATCGGGGTGGCGGGGCCGCCGTGGTCGGACAGCAGCGCCTCGCGCGGGGTCACCACGGAGACGGTGGTGCCGTCGAGCGGGACGTCCGCGTCGATGCGTGGGCTGACGTAGCTGCGGGGCGGGACGTCGTCGCGCTCGGCCACGAGGTCGGCGACGGTGGTGGCGGTGGTCCACACCTGCTCGCTGCGACCGTCGACCTCGACGGTGACGGGCCGGGCGCGCAGCAGGGTGACGGTGTCGCCGTCGTCGATGCTGTCGCCGGGCGCGATCACCACGTCCCGGTCGTCGACGCTGTAGCCGGCGTCGGCGAGCGCGGCGTGGACGTCGGAGCTGAAGGTCACCAATTCGACCTGCTCGCCGTCGACCTCGAGGGTGTACTGCGTGCGCTGGTCGAGCGCCGCCACCCCACCCACCACGAGGGTGGTGAGCATCCCGGCGACGGACAGCCGCAGCATGGTGGAGCGGGACTCGTGGAGTCGCTTGACGGGGGCGAGCATGCCCCGGGTCGCGGTGGGTCGGGCGCCCATGGGGGTGTCGGTCCGTGCGTCGTCAACCACTTGTGGGTTCTCTCCTCGGGTAGCTCCGCGAACTGCCGTACAGCCGTTCGCGTTTCATCACGATAGCGTAACGAACGGACAGCGCCGGGGCAACGTGACCCTCGTGACATGCGGGAACGAGTCGACGACGACGAGGTATTCAGGTCACGTTTCGTTACATTCGCCCCTCGGCCCTCACGAGTACCACGCGCCACACCGGTCGCCGGCCCGGGCGGTCCCGCCCGTCAGACGGTCAGGCCGAACACGGCGCGGGCGGTGTCGGCGACCTCCGACACGAAGTCCTCCGGCGTCTGCCCCCGGACCTCCGCGATCGCCCGGGCGGTGTAACCCACCAGGCCGGGCTCGTTGCGGGCGCCCCGGAACGGTTCGGGCGCCATGTACGGGGCGTCGGTCTCCACGAGAAGTTGCCCGGCCGGGGCCAGGCGGGCCGCCTCGCGCAGGTGGTCGTTGGCCTTGAACGTGACGTTGCCGGTGAACGACAGCACGTACCCGCGGTCCAGCGCCTCCCGCGCCACCTCCAGCGGCGAGGAGAAGCAGTGGAGCATCACGTGCGGGATGCCCGAGCCCGGGCCGGCGACCTCCGCGAGCACACGCAGCAGGTCGTCATCGGCCTCGCGATTGTGGATCATCAGGCATTTGCCCAGCTCGGCGGCGAGCCCGGCGTGCCAGCGCAGCGACTCCTCCTGCTCGGCCGGGTCGGCGCAGCCGTCCATCTTTCCCACCCAGTAGTGGTCGAGGCCGGTCTCCCCCACCGCGACGACCCGCGGATGGGCGGCGAGTTCGCGCAGGCGCGCCCGCACCTGCTCGCCGCGCTCGGGGTCGGTGATCTCGGCGGCTCGGGTGGGGTGCACGGCCACGGCGGCGTACACCCGCTCGT
>NZ_JAALDN010000049.1 GCF_014144855.1 Dietzia maris
GCCCGGCTCCCAGTCCAGCGGCAGGTCGGCCTCGCGCGCGGCCGCAGCGCGCTCCCGCGGGCTCAGCACGTCCGCCAACGCCCCGACGTCGGACGGCAGACCCATCAACGTGCCGACGGGCATGGGCACCATCCGACCCCCGGTGAGGATCGCCGGTCCGAGCGGCCCGGGATGACGCAGCGACCCGGTCAGGCCGAGTTCGGCGACGAGGTCGCTCGCCTCGGGTCGGCGGCCGATGAAGGCCTCGGCGCCGAGCTCCATCGGACCGGACGGGAAGTCGACGGTGTGGAGTGCCCCGCCCGGCCGGTCCGAGGCCTCGAGGACCGTGACGTGGGCGTCCGGCAGCTCGCGCGAGAGCTGGTAGGCGGCCGTCAGCCCGCTGAGTCCGCCGCCCACCACGGCGACGCGAGGGCCCACCGTTACTTCCCGGTCAGCTCGTGGACGAGCTCCACCACGTGGGTCACCGCACCCGGGTCGGTGCTGGGCAGGACACCGTGGCCGAGGTTGAACACGTGGCCGCGTGCGCCGAGGTCGCGGGCCCGCCGGCCCTCGTCGAGGATGCGGCGGACCTCGCCGTCCAGCGCCGACCGGTCGGCGAAGAGCATCGCGGGGTCGAGATTGCCCTGCAGGACCTTGCCCGGCACCCGCCCGGCGGCGTCGTCCAGGGGGATGCGCCAGTCCACGCCGACGACCTCCGGGCCGGCCTCGCCCATCGCCCCGAGCAGCTCGCCGGTGCCCACGCCGAAGTGCGTGCGGGGAACCGTCGAGATGATCTCGTCGGCGAAGATGCGGGTCGAGTGCGGGAGCACCAGCGACCGGTAGTCCCGCTGGCTGAGCGCGCCCGCCCACGAGTCGAAGAGCTGGACGGCGTCCACCCCGGCGTCGATCTGCGCGCGCAGGAACACCGTGGTCAGGTCCGCCAGCTTGGCCATGAGCGCGTTCCACACGTCGGGCCGCGAGTACATCAGCGACTTGGTGTGCTCGTGGTTGCGGCTGGGACCGCCCTCGATGAGGTAGGAGGCCAGGGTGAAGGGGGCCCCGGCGAAGCCGATGAGCGCCACCCGCGGGTCGAGTTCGGCCACGACCAGCCGCACGGCCTCCTCGATCTTCTCGAGGCGGTCCGGGGTGAGCTCGGGCAGCGCGGCGACACCGGCCTCGTCCCGGATCGGCTCCGCCACCACGGGCCCGGTCCCGGGCACGATGTCGATGTCCACCCCGGCCGCGGCCAACGGGATGACGATGTCGGAGAAGAAGATCGCGGCGTCCACCCCGTGGCGACGGACCGGCTGCAGGGTGATCTCACACGTCATCGCCGGGTCGAAACAGGCCTCCAACATGGTGGACCCGGCGCGGACCTCCTTGTACTCCGGGAGCGAGCGGCCCGCCTGGCGCATGAACCACACCGGCGTGTGGGCGCCGCCGACTCCGGTCACCTCGTCGAGGTACGGGCCGGTCCCGGCGCGGCGGCCTGCGGCGGCACCGGTGGCGGGGTCGGTGGAACGGGAGGTCGAGGACGCATCAGAGTTCAACACGCCCCCCATCGTCCCATGACGCCGCCGCTGCGACCGGTCAGCCCACCCGGGTAGGCGACGGCGCGCCTCCTCGGGGCACGCCGGGGCGGTCGCTAGCGTGACGACCCGTGAGTACATCGGTCAATGACGGCGAGCCCGAGGTCTTCCGGGAGGCGGTCGAGTCGCTGTCGCGACTCGAGGTCCGCCCCGAGATCTCGGTCGGCCCGATCCGCCCGCCGCAGCGACTGGCGCCCTACAGTCACGCCCTCGGCGTCGAGATCATCCCACCCTCCGGCGACGACGTGCCGGAATTCTCCGACGGCGACGCCTTCGGCCGTCTCATCCTCCTGCACGACCCCTCCGGGGACGACGCGTGGAACGGCACCCTCCGACTCGTGGCCTACATCCAGGCCGACATGGAGGCCTCGCTGGCAGGTGACCCGCTCCTGCCCCAGGTGGCGTGGAGCTGGCTCACCGAGGCCCTCGGCGATCAGGCCGGGCCGTACACCTCGCTCGGTGGCACCGTGACCAGCACCGCCTCCGTCCGCTACGGCGACATCGCCGGTCCTCCCCAGTCCCACCAGCTCGAGCTGCGCGCGTCCTGGACCGCCCTCGAGCCCGACCTGACCGGCCACGCGTCCGCCTTCTGCACGACGCTCGCCCTGGCCGCCGGCCTCCCCCCCGTCGGCGTGACCTCCCTGCACCGGCGGTCGTGAGCGGGCGCCGCCGCGGCGAGACCCCGCCCGGGGCACAGCCACCCCCGGCCGAGTACGAGTTCGTCGACGCCCTCCCCGCCATCGAGGCGGTCGCCGACGCCCTGCGGTCCTCGCCCGGCCCCGTCGCGGTCGACGTCGAACGCGCTTCGGGGATTCGGTATGCCGACCGGGCCTTCCTCCTGCAACTCCGCGCCCCCACCGGCCCCGCCCTGCTCGTGGACCCGGAGACCCCGGGTCGGACCATCGGCTCCCTCGCCGACGTCCTGTCGACCCGCCCCCTGCTGCTCCACGCCGCGAGTCAGGACCTCCCGTCGCTGCGTGAGCTGGGGGTCTCGCCGACCTCGCTCGTCGACACCGAGCTGGCCGGACGTTTCCTCGGCACCGAGCGGGTCAACCTCGGGGCGATGATCTCGGAGCACCTCGGGATCGGCCTGGCCAAGGCGCACTCCGCCGCCGACTGGTCTCGTCGCCCGTTGCCGGCGGCGTGGTTGGACTACGCAGCCTATGACGTGCTGTTCCTGCACGAACTGGCGGACGAGGTCCTGCCGCGGCTCGACGAGCTCGGCCGCCGTGAGTGGTTCGAGGCGGAGTGTCGGTACCTGGTGGAGTCCGGCCCGGCACCTGCCGCGCCGGACCCCTGGCGTCGACTGTCCCGGCTGTCGAGCCTGCGCGACGGCCGGCAACTGGCGCGCGCCAGGGAGTTGTGGATGGCCCGGGACCGGGTCGCGGCCGAGCGGGACATCGCCCCCAAGCGGCTCCTCGGTGACGCGGCGATCGTGGAGGCCGCCAGGGTGGGGCCGACGAACAGAACCGCACTGCTGGCGATCGAGGGGTTCGACGGACCTCACCGCCGACGGCTCGTCGGGGAATGGCTCGCCGCCCTCGAGTGGGCCGACGGGCTGGGGCGGGCCGACCTGCCCTCCCGGCAGGGGCCGCCCGCCGAGCATCCGCCGCACGCGTCGTGGAAGCGCAACGAGCCCGAGGCCGCGGAGTTGCTCGAGATCGCCCGCGAACGGATCGGCGCACTCGCCGACGACCTGGGTCTGGAGCCCGGGCTCCTGCTCAAACCCTCGACGCTGAGACTGTGGGTGTGGCGCGCGGCGACGACCCGGTCCGGGGACGACGCGGAACTGCTCCACGACGTCCTGCTCACCGAGAGCGCCCGTGCCTGGCAGATCGAACTGGCCACCGACCCCCTGCTCGAGGCGGTGCGGAGCTTCCGCGCGGATTCCTGAGTCCGGGCCGGCCACCGGCACCGGCCGGCGCGGCCCCTGTCACGCGTGGGTACGGGCCCGCGTGTGCACGCGTCCGGCGATCCGGCCCGGGTCAGCCCAGTCGGGTCCGGATGCTGTCCGAGATCCCCTCGGGGGTCAGTCCTGCGTCGGCCAGGATCTCCCCCCGGGAGCCGTGGTCGAGGAACTCCTGCGGGATGCCCAGCGCGATCCGATCGACCCGCACCGCAGCGTTGTCCAAGCATGCCGACACCGCTGACCCGACGCCACCGTGCAGACCGTTGTCCTCGACCGTGACCACGAGACGGCGTCCACGGGCGGCGTCCACGATCGACGCGGGCACCGGGTAGACCCATCTGGGGTCCACTACGTCGACCGAGATGCCCTCTGTCCCGAGGGCACGGGCGGCGGCGATGGCGGGCGCGACCATCGACCCCACCGCGACGATGAGGACCTCGGCGTCACCGGATCCGTGCACGCGGTCGACCCCGTCCTCGGACGTGGCGAGGGCGGGCAGAGCATCACCGACCGACCCCTTCGGGAACCGGACGACGGTCGGACCGTCCTCGATGCCCACCGCCTCGCGCAGTTCCTGCCGGAGGGTGGTCGCGTCCCGGGGAGCGGCCACGCGCACCCCGGGGATGATTCCGGTGAGCGACAGGTCCCACATCCCGTTGTGGCTCGCACCGTCCGGGCCGGTGACGCCGGACCGGTCCAGGACCATGGTGACCGGTTGTCGGAGTAGCGCGACGTCCATGAGCAGCTGGTCGAACGCCCGGTTGAGGAAGGTCGAATAGACCGCGACGACGGGGTGCAGCCCACCGAGCGCGAGCCCTGCCGCCGAGGCCACGGCGTGCTGCTCGGCGATACCCACGTCGTACATCCGTTCCGGGAACCGCTCCCCGAACGCGGCCAGACCGGTCGGCCCGGCCATCGCGGCCGTGATGGCCACGACGTCATCGCGTTCGGCACCGATCGCACACAGTTCCTCGGAGAAGACCGACGTCCAGTCCACGGCGGAGGAGGTCGACAGCGGCTTTCCGGTCTCGGGATCGATGACCCCGGTGGCGTGCATCTGGTCCGCCTCGTTGTTCTCGGCGTGGACGTAGCCCATCCCCTTACGGGTGACGACGTGGACCACCACCGGGCCGCCGAAATCCTTCGCGAGGCGCAGGGCCGCCTCCGTGGCGGCGAGATTGTGCCCGTCGACCGGCCCCATGTACTTGAGCCCCAGGTCCGCGAACAACTCCTGCGGCGACACGACGTCCTTGACTCCCGTCTTGATGCCGTGGAGCACCGAGTAGACGGCCTTCCCCACGACGTCCTTGCGGCCCGTGAGCGCGTTCTTCGTGCGATCCATCGCCTTCTCGTACGCCGGCTGGAGCCGCAGCGCGCCGAGGCGGTCGGCGAGCCCTCCGATGGTCGGCGAGTACGAGCGGCCGTTGTCGTTGACGACGATGACCATGGGGCGGTCCTTGGCGGCGGCGATGTTGTTGAGGGCCTCCCATGCCATGCCACCGGTCATCGCGCCGTCGCCGATCACGGTGACGACGGTCCGATCGGACTCCCCGCGCAACGAGAACGCCTTGGCCAACCCGTCCGCGTATGACAGGGAGGCCGTGGCGTGCGAGGACTCGACCACGTCGTGCTCGCTCTCCGCGCGACACGGGTAACCGGACAACCCCCCGCGGGTGCGGAGCCCGTCGAACTGATCGCGACGACCGGTGAGGATCTTGTGGACGTAGGACTGGTGTCCGGTGTCGAAGACGACGGGGTCGCGGGGTGAGTCGAAGACCCGGTGCAACGCCACGGTCAGTTCGACGACGCCGAGATTCGGGCCGAGGTGCCCGCCCGTCGCGGCGACCTTACGGATGAGGAATTCACGTATCTCCCCGCACAGCGCGGCCAACTCCCCGGGACCGAGCCGCCGCAGATCGGATGGGCCGTCAACCTGTTCGAGCACGCTCATTGCTGTCGACTGCCCCTTCCGTGACCGACACCCTGCTGGGTCGAATGGTCAGTCTACTGGCTGGCGCCGCGCGACCTCGCCCACGGGCGGACGTGTGGGCCCCTACCTGCGGTGCCGGATCAGGAGCGTCCCGGCGAGTCCAGTACGGCGATCCCCTCGACGTGATGGGTGCCCGGGAAGGCCGCCACCCCGTGGAGGTCCGTGAGCGTCCACCCGGCGGCCACGAGGACGCCGATGTCCCGCGCCAGACTCGCCGGATCGCAGCCCACGTGCACGATCCGGGACGCACCTGTCGCCGCGAGCCGCCGCATGACCGGGATCCCCGCTCCGCCGCGCGGGGGATCGAGGATGATGACCTCCGGATCGGGGTGGTCCGCCGGCCGGTCGTCGCGGTCCTCGAGGAACGTCTCGACCCGGGAACGCAGGGTCCTCACTCCCCCGCCGGCGGGGTCCCCGGGCGGGCCGCCGAGGGTGTCCGTGGCCGCGTGCAGCGACGCCGTGGCGGATTCGACGACTGTCACGCGGGCGCCCGGGATCGCGTCCCGAACCCCGGCGGCGAACAGCCCGGCGCCTCCGTAGAGGTCCCAGATCTCGGGGATGTCGGTCAGGTCGGGGGTGCGCGTCACCGCGGTGCGTACCTCGTGGCTGTAGTGGC
>NZ_JAALDN010000004.1 GCF_014144855.1 Dietzia maris
GCGCGCGCGGCGGGCGCGGCGGGCGCGGGGCGGAGTCATGATCCCGAGTCCCGCACCGAGTCCGTCCCCGGCGCGCGGTCCTCCGCCCGGACCGGCGAGGTGATTACCGGCGACCGGTCGACCTCGGCACCGTTCCGCATGCGGCACCCCGACAAGCCGGAGGACCGCCCGAGCCAGGCCGCCGAGGGTCTGGTCGACCTGCCGTACATCATCCCCGTCGACCCCACCTCGGCAATGTTGGAGCCGGAGGACATCGAGGCCGAGTGCGCGGCCTCCGACGGCAGGCTGCCGCGGCCCGAACTGTGGCCCGGAGACATCGTCGCCGACCAGTACGAGGTCCGCGGTGCGCTCGCCCACGGCGGGATGGGCTGGATCTACCTGGCGGTCGACCACAACGTGTCCGACCGCTGGGTCGTCCTCAAAGGCCTGCTCCACGCCGACCAGGCCGAGGCCCAGGAGGTCGCCGTCGCCGAGCGGGAGATCCTGGCCGAACTGTCCCACCCGTCGATCGTGCGTATCTACAACTTCATCCACGACGACTGGGCCACGTCGCCCACCCATGGCGGGTACATCGTCATGGAGTACGTCGGCGGCCCCAGCCTGCGCGACGTCCGACGAGCGGCACCCGGGCGGGTGCTGCCGGTGGAGAAGGCCATCGCCTACGTGCTCGAGGTCCTGCAGGCGCTCTCCTACCTGCACTCGGTGGGACTGGTCTACAACGACCTCAAACCCGAGAACATCATGCTCACCGAGGACCACGTCAAACTGATCGACATGGGCGCGGTGTCCGGCGTCGGGGACTACGGGCACATCTACGGCACCCCCGGTTTCCAGGCCCCGGAGATCCCCCGGACCGGGCCCACCATCGCCTCCGACCTGTACACCGTCGGTCGCACCCTCGCCTCGCTCATCGTGCGGCTCCCCGTGGTCGACGGCCGCTACGCCGACGGCATCCCCTCCCCGATGGAGGAGCCGGTGTTCAGCCGGTACGACTCGCTGTACCGGTTCCTCCTGCGCTCGACCCACGAGGAACCCGACTCGCGGTTCCGCAGTGCCAACGGGATGGCCAACCAGCTCATGGGCGTCCTGCGGGAGGTACTCGCGCTGCGCACCGGGGTCCCGCACCCGGCGTTCTCCTCGGTGTTCTCACCCCAGCGATCGACCTTCGGCACGCTCTTCACCGTCGAGCCGACCGACTTCCTCGTCGACGGCCGCGCCCGCGACACGACGCTCACCGGGTCCGAACTGGTCGACGCCCTGCCGGTGCCGCTCATGGAGGCCTCCGACCCCGCCAGCCGCATTCTCGCCGCGACCTCGTACACCTCGGTCGAGCAGCGGATCGACACCCTCCTCGAGCTGTACTCCGACACCGAGTCCGAGGCCCGCGAGAGCGTCGGCGTGATCATGTCACTCACCCGCGCCTACCTCGAGAGCGACGATCTCGCCGCGGCCGAGGCGCTGCTGGAGGAGAACGCGCACCGGATGCCCGCCGAATGGCGGCTGGTCTGGTACGACGGCGTGACCGACCTGCTCAAGGGCGACCCCGTCGGGGCGTACCCCAAGTTCCAGAGGGTGCTCTCGGCCATGCCCGGCGAGAACGGCCCCAAACTGGCCCTGGCCGCGACGGCCGAACTGATCCTCGACGTGTGCCCCGAGAGCGACCGGGCCCGCTGGGCACGCTCGAGCGAACATTTCTACCGCACGGTGTGGTCGGTCGACCGGTCCGTGATCAGCTCCGCGTTCGGGCTGGCGCGCCAACTGCAGCGGCGCGGCGAGGTCAAGGCCGCCATCGAGGAGCTCGACCGCGTCCCACCCAACTCCCGGTACTCAGCGCTGGCCAACCTCACCGCGATCCTCCTGCTGTGCCAGGGCCGCCCGCTCGATGAGACCGAGGAGTCCCACCTCCGCGAGGCCGCCCGCCGGGTGACCAACCTGTCCGCCGGCGAGCACAGGGCGTTCCAGATCCGGCTCACGGTTCTCACCACCGCACTCGCCTGGATTCAGCTGCCGGACAACGAGCCGTCCCCGTCACCTCTCATGCGCGGCGTGCCGTTCACCGAGTTCGGGCTGCGCTCCGGCGCGGAGACCGTACTGCGGACCCTCGCGCGCTCCACGGAGACCCGTCAGCAGCGGTTCCGTCTGGTGGACCAGGCCAACAGCATCCGTCCACGCACCCTGTTCTGAGTCCGCGGGGGTTCCACCGACTTCAGGGGTTCTCCCCTCGGGACGGGCGGCTCAGCCCTCGCGGTCGAGAGCGGGGTCGAGAGCGGGGTCGGTGGCGAGGGCCGGGTCATCGTGGCGGCGGCGTCGCCTGGCGAACAGGATGAGTGTCGCGCCGGCCGCCGCCGCGGTGAGCGCCCACAGCACGAGCTCGGCCCCGCTGACGCCGGTGGTGGCCAACGACCCGCGGACCTCCGAATTGGCGCGGATCCACGCGTCCGACGGCGCCCCCTCGCGCGGGGTCA
>NZ_JAALDN010000497.1 GCF_014144855.1 Dietzia maris
CACCGAGTTACACCACTCTATGGGGCACTACTTTGAAATCAGCCCGAACGACTCACTGACGTGCCTTCAGCGGCTTGACTCACCGGCCCGTGAAAGGCCGAGGCTAGTGCAGCTGTTCGGGCACCTCGAACTCGGCACACAACGCCAACCACACGCGCTTGACGGGGAGGCCGGCGTCGATCGCCTCGAGGGCGGTCCTCCCGCCACACTCCGCGAGATGGTGCGATCTGGTCAGACTGTCGGCGCGGAGTTCACCGAAGGCCTCCACGGTGCGTGCGCGGAACTCGGTCAGGGTCACGTCTCGCCCTCCCCTACGGACGACGACGGGCCGCCGGCGTGGTCGCCGACGGCCCGTTGCCGTGAGATCACTGCTGTTCGGTCTGCGCCTGCTGCTGCTGCGGCGGCGCGGCCGACTCGGACTGGCCCTGGCCGAGCTGGCCGGTGGCGCCGGTACCGGAACCGAGCTGGCCGCCCTCCGCCATCGACGCGCGGATCTGCTCGAGGCGGCTGTGGCCGGCCATCTGCGTCGAGGCCTGCTCGACCTCGAGCATGCGACCCTGCACCGAGTTCTGTGCGAGTTCGGCCGAGCCCAGGGCGTTGGCGTAGCGTCGCTCGATCTTGTCGCGGACCTGGTCGAGGTTCGGGGTGTTGCCACCCGAGGACATCTCCGACATCGACTGCAGGGACGCGCTGACCTGCTCCTGCATCTTGGCCTGCTCCAGCTGACTGAGCAGCTTGGTGCGCTCGGCCACGCGCTGCTGGAGGACCATCGCGTTCTGCTCGACGGCCTTCTTGGCCTGGGCCGCGGCCTGGAGTGACTGGTCGTGCAGGCCCTTGAGGTCCTCCACGCTCTGCTCGGCCGTGACCAACTGGGCCGCGAACGCCTCCGCGGCGTTCTCGTATTCGGTGGCCTTGGCCGCGTCGCCCTTCTGGCGCGCCTGCTCCGACATCTGCAACGCCTGCCGGGTGGAGCCCTGGAGCTTCTCGATCTCCGCGAGCTGCCGGTTGAGCTTCATCTCCAACTGGCGCTGGTTGCCGATGACCGCGGCAGCCTGCTGCGAGAGCTGCTGGTGCTGACGCTGCGCATCGGCGATCGCCTGCTGGATCTGGACCTTGGGATCGGCCTTCTCGTCGATCTTCGAATCGAACAACGCCATGAGGTAGCGCCATGCCTTGGTAAACGGATTGGCCATCGCTGCGTAGTGTCCTTCTGCCGATTCGGACGACGGGTCTGTTCAACGGTACCGAACAACGCACGGTTGCGACCACCGGGCGTGACGGGCGTGCGGTCAGGCGGCGAGCACCGGCTCGGTGAACGTGCCCGGAGGGGAGACCTCGAGGGCGGCGCGGATGAGGATCTCACCCAGGGAGACGTCGAGCGCCCCCGAGATGGAGGCGAGCAGTTCGCTCGAGGCCTCCTTGCGGCCGCGCTCGATCTCCGAGAGGTAGCCGGGGCTCACGCGGGCGGCGTCGGCCACGTCCCGCAGGGTCCGACCGGATTCCCCGCGCAGCCCGCGCAGGACCGTCCCGAGCGTCTCGCGTAGCAGAGGGGCACCGCCGGGCTGGTCCGGTCTGGGCAGGGTGGTCATCTGGATGTTCGGCATCACGGGGTACAACGCATCACGACCCGGATTCGTTCCCGTCGTCGTCGTCACCGGTCCCCTCCCCCGTCGCCGCGGCGATGACCAGTTCCAGCGCCGCCGCGCACGCCGCCGTACGGATACGGCTCCGGTCACCGGTCAACGCGAGCGGCACGGACCAGGGCTCCATGCCGGGAACCG
>NZ_JAALDN010000498.1 GCF_014144855.1 Dietzia maris
GCCCGGCGAGCCGCCCACCGACCCCGGCATCGCCCCGCCCGCCGAGCCGGCCGGTCCGCCGCCGGAGGAGATCCACACCGCGTGGGTGCTGTGGCTGGCCGCCGCCGCGTTCGGACTGCTCGGCATGCTGATCAACTCCGCGACCGCCAGCTTCGGGGACCTGCCCACCGCCACGCGGGACGCCTTCCGCGACGCGGTCGCCAACACCGGGTCCGCTGACGTCTCCGTCGAGAGCATGTTCTCCATCGCTCTGGCGGCCGGGGCGGTGCTGGCGCTCATCGTCGCCGCCGTCACCGTGTGGCTGGCCTTCCGGCTGCGAGCGGGCAAGGGGTGGGCCCGCACGATGCTCGACATCGTCGCCATCTTCCTCGTCGTCGACGCCGTGTCCGTGGTGATCGGTGTGTTCGGCGGAGTCGCGACCGCGGGGGAGCGGGGAGACGTCATCAGCTTCGTCGTCATCGCCCTCCAGATCCTCGCCGGACTGTGCGCCGCAGCCGCCGTGTGGCGCCAGCACAAGGCCGAGGCCATCCAGTACACGACCCCGGGAGGCGGCGCGCGTGCCGGCAAGTGAACCCACCGCCGCCCGGCCGGGAATCGAACCCGAGGGGCCGATCCTGTACGCCGAGGACGGCTGGAGCTGGGCCTGGATCCTCGCGGCGCCCGCGTTCTGCGCCGCTGCCGCAGGGTTCGAGCTCGCCACCGGCGCCCCGGTGCACTGGCTGATGCTCACCGTCTGCGCGATCGCGACCGCCCTCTGCCACGGCGTGATGATCGCCGCCACCCGCGTCCACGGTCGTGTCCGCCTGACCCCCGACGTGTACCTCCAGGGCACCGAGGAGCTCGAACTGCGCCGGATCGAGGAGGTGCTGCCCCTCCCCGCCGCCGACGACTCCGTAGCTTCGTGGGAGACGGCCCGACTCCTCGGCGAGCTGCGGGAGATGCCCCGCCGGCGGGCGGCTGTGGGTCTGCGACTCGACACCGGGGGCGAGGTCCGCGCCTGGTCCCGCGACCCCGCGGCCCTGCACGCCGCCCTGGCCGGCGCTGTCGACGGTCTCCCGCGCGAGCCGGGACCCGAGTGAACTCGCGTCGCCTCGGCGTGGCCGCGGTCGCCTGCGCTGTACTCGCCGTGGTGCTGTGGTGGTTCGCCAGGGACATCGTGACGGGCGCGCCGCCGGTCATCGACCCGCCCGTCGAGGGCAGCATCGAACGCATCTACACCGATCCCCGGCTGCTCCTGGCCGCGACCGTCCTGGCGGGGCTGACGATGGTCCTGACCACCCTCGCAGTCCTCCGGCGCGCCCCCCGGGTCGAATCCTGACAGATCTACTTCTGCCAGGGCTTTTTCGGGCGCAGCGAACGCCGCGGTAACGATCGGATGACGGTTTTCTGAGTGTGCCCGGGGCGGTGCGTCGTGGCGTCCGCCACAGGCTACATTTGGGGCGGTTCGGACGTATGTGACGCTCGTAAAAATGAGTGGTCGATGCGTCCGATTCGCCGGAGTGACGCCTACAGCACAGGGAAACGGGGATCGGTGCAGCCTTCCAGCACTTTCGTTGGCACCACCGCGGTCGTGGGAGCGATCGCACTTCTGGGATCGGGAGTGGCCTCGGCCGCCCAGGTCGAATGGCAGGACTGTACCGAGATGCTCGGCATCGAGGCCGAGTACGTCCCCGCCGGTCTCGAGTGCGGAACCGTCGAGGTCCCCGTGGACTACACCGCGCCCGACGCCGCCAAGACCCAGATCGCGCTCACCCGCATCAAGGCCTCGTCCGGCCAGGCGCGCTCCACCGTGTTCGGCAACCCCGGCGGGCCCGGCAACTACGCCCTGAACTTCTGGAGCCCGGCCCTCGACGGCGCCAACCCGGCCGGCCTGTACGAGAACCACGACCTCGTGGCCGTCCAGCCCCGCGGGCTGTACGGCTCCAATCCCATGGTCTGCAACGTGGACTACGTGGGCCCGAACACGGTCAACCCGCTCCACGACGCGTGCTACGGGACCGACCCCGAGTACATGAAGTCCATGACCACCGAGAACGCCGCCCGCGACATGAACGCGGTCCGCGAGGCGCTCGAGCTGGCAGAGGTCGACTACGTGGGCGTGTCCTACGGCACCGCGATCGGCACCGACTTCGCCACCCTGTTCCCCGAGGCCACCGGCCGTATGGTGCTGGACTCCAACACCCACCCCGACTGGCGTTGGAACACACAGGCAGAGCAGGGTGCGCTCGCCCAGGAGCAGCGGGTCAACGACATCTTCGCCTGGATCGCCGAGCGCGACGACTACTACGGCCTCGGGGACACCCCGCTGAAGGTCTTCCACTCCTGGAAGTGGGTCACCGACCAGGAGGTGGGCGGCCCCGCCAACCTCACCCCGCCGCCGGCGCAGACCGGCGACCTGCCCGTGGAGCTCCGCGGCAGCGCCGTCGAGAAGCCCGCGCTCGACGTGATCAACGGGACCGCCCCCGCCCGCGCACGCGTCGAGGGGTTCGCCCGCGCCGCGGCGCTGCAGGGGCTGACGAACAACGCCACCACCGGGCTCTACGACGCCACGGTCGGCGCCACCTACTCCGAGCAGGCCTGGCCGATGCTCGCCCACGTCCTCAAGTACTACAACGACGGCGGCACCATCGCGCGTGCCGACTACGAGACCGTGGCCCTGATGCTGGCCGCGCAGGAGAACCGCTCGCCGGTGTACCGCACCGACATCGAGATGAACTCGATCATCACCTGCAACGAGACCGCTGCCCCGGCCGACCAGCTGGGAGTCATCGCGGCCAAGGCCGACAAGTACACCGGCGGCAACCGCCTCACCGCCCGCGCCGCCGTCGAGGCCGCCGGCGACGACTGCGTGGGCTGGCAGCCGGTCGCCAAGACCATCAGCCCCAACGGTGACGCCCTCGACGAGAAGCCGCTGGTGCTGCACTCCGAGGACGACGCCATCACCCCCATCGCCGGCGCGCACCGCGTGGCCGAGGCCATGGGTGGCGCACTGGTCACCGTCGGTGGCGGCGACCACGGCACCTTCCGCATGGGCAACGAGGCCATCGACAAGCTCGTGATGGAGTTCCTGGAGACCGGGATCGCCGAGCCGGGCCACGTCGCGGGCAAGCCGTCGCCGGAGCCCCTGCCGAAGTGGGGCCAGGCCGAGCGCACTGCCGCCGCCCAGCAGGGCATGTCCGCTCCCGTCGACGGTGCTGACGACTGGTACGGCACCCACCGCGACGCCGGCACCGGCGACGTGAACGCCGCCGGCACCGGTTCCGTCGGGGCCCCGGC
>NZ_JAALDN010000499.1 GCF_014144855.1 Dietzia maris
CGGCGACGGGCGTACGGACCGGTTCGGGACCCCCGATCACGGGCGGGCCTGTGGGTGGGTGCCCTCCTCGTCGTCGTCAACTTTTTCCGCCTGCCCGTCTACCTCGAGGAACTGCGCCGGGCGTCGACCCGCGCCCCGTCCCGATCGGACCTCCGGCGGTGGTGGGCGGCCTGGGCCGTCAACGCCCTGGCGGTCGCGGTCGCCCTGTGGCGCGGCAGCGGGGAGGGCCCCCAGGCCGCCGCGGACACCGTGCTGCTCACCGCCCTCGCCGCACTCGCCGCGGCGTGGGCGGTCCGGGAGACCCGGGGCGTCATGAGGAGTTTCAGTGACCCTTCCCCGCGGTTCACCCGCAGGTTCATCGCGGCGGGGATCCTGGAAGCGTCAGCAACCCGGAAGGATTGAGACGTGACGGTCCCCGCGACCACCCACCTGCCCTCGCCCGTCTCCACCCGCAGCGGGGTCGTCGCACACCGCGGCGCCTCCGCGGAATTCCCCGAACTCACCCGGGTCGCCTACCAGCAGGCCCTCGAGCAGGGCGCCGAGGCGCTCGAGGTGGACGTCCGCCTCACCTCCGACGGCGTGCCCGTCCTGCTCCACGACCCCCGCACCACCCGCGTCGCCGACAGGGATCTCTGGGTCCACGCCAGCACCCTCGAGCAGATCTCCGCGCTCGACGTGGGGTCGTGGCACCCCGTGCACCGCGCCCCCGAAACGGTGCTCACGCTGCGCAGCTTCCTCGTCATGGCCGAGGCGTACCCGGACGTCCGGTTGTTCCTCGAGACCAAGCACCCGGTGCCGTCCGGCGGCCGGGTCGAGACGGCGTTGCGCGACGAGCTGACGTACTTCGGCCTCGACCGGGCCGCGTCGTTCGCGGACTCCCGCGCGGTGATGATGAGCTTCTCGGTCGCGGCCGTGCGGCGGTTCCGGCGGCTCGCCCCGGACGTGCCGACGGTGCAGCTGCGCGAGCGTCGGAACATCGTCAAGTCGTGGCCGGCCGAGGGGCTCGGTGCCCAGCTGATGGGACCGAGCATCGGGACGCTGCGGGCGCGGCCGTGGCTGGTCGAGTACTGGCGGTCGCGGGGGATGGGCACCTACTGCTGGACCGTCGACGACCCCGCCGACCTGCTGCTGTGCCGCGACCTCGGCGTGGACTGGGTCGGCACCAACGTCCCCTCGCGCGCGCTGACCGTCCTCGACGGCGGCGCGCCCCGGACCGAGGGGCCCGCGGGCGCCTGACGGGC
>NZ_JAALDN010000500.1 GCF_014144855.1 Dietzia maris
GGAGCCGCGGGGTGGAGCAGGCCGCGGGGTGGAGCAGGCCGCGGCGGGGTCAGGCGCGGCGGGTCAGCGGGGGCGGTCCGGCTGGACCCGGAGGGCGTGCAGCGACGTGGCCAACCCGTCGTACTGCGCCACCAACTGCACCAGCCCCACCAGTTCGGACGAGCCGAGGTGCGACGAGAGCCCGGCCCACGTGTCGGCGGAGATGTCCTTGGTCAGCACCAGCTCGTCGACTGCGGTCAACAGCACACGCAGCCGGTTCGGCCACCCGGCGGTGGCGGGGTCGGCTGTCGTGCGGGTGATCTCGTCGTCGTCGAGACCCACGCCCGCGCCGATCCGCTCGTGGTGGGTCCGCTCGTACGCGCTGCCCCGCAGGTGCGCGACGCGCAGGATGACCAGCTCGGTGGTGCGGCGGTCCAGTACGCCGAACGGCATCATCATCCCGGAGTAGGCGAGCCACGCGGGGAAGAGCCGGCGGGCGTGGCCGAGGGTGGCGAAGAGGTTCACGTCGCGCGAGCCGGTGACGCGTGCACCGAGCCGGTTGACGGCCCAGCCGAACGGGCCGAGCTCCCGGAAGCCGCCGGGCCGGATGCGGGGGACCTGCGCGGCGGTGCCGTCGTGGCTGTCGCTGCTCTCGTGGGGCTGGCTCATGGCCGTCAGGGTAGGCCAGCGGTCCCGCCGGGGGCGGACGGTTGGTCGAGGAGATACGGCGAGAGCGAGGACCGGTGGGCGTCCACCCGCAGCGCGTGGTTGAGCGGCGGGAAGGCCCGCTGCGGGCACGCGGGGCGGTCGCACATGCGGCAGCCGGAGCCGATCTTGGTGGCGGCGTCGACGTCGTCGAGGTCGAGGCCCTGCGCGTACACGGTCCGGTGGGCGTGGCGGGCCTCGCAGCCCAGGCCGATGGCGAACGTCTTGCGCGGCTGGCCGAAACGCATCGGACGGGTGGTGACGGTGCGCGAGACCCACAGGTGGAGGCGGCCGTCGGGCATCTGCGCGACCTGCCGCATGATCTTGCCGGGGAACGAGAACGACTCGTAGATGTTCCACAGCGGGCACGTGCCACCGGAGGTCGTGAAGTGGAACCCGGTCGCGGACTGCCGCTTGGACATGTTGCCGGCGCGGTCGACGCGCACGAAGCTGAACGGCACCCCGGCCGCGCCCGGTCGCTGCAGGGTCGACAGGCGGTGACACACCGTCTCGTAGCCGGTGGCGTGGAAGGCCATGAGCCGCTCCACGTCGTAGCGGAAGTCCTCGGCGGTGTCGAGGAAGCGCTGGTAGGGCATGAGCACGGCGGCGGCGAAGTAGCTGGCCAGGCCGCGCAGCGCGAGCGCGACGGCGGCGGGGGAGCCGAACGAGCCCTCCTCGACGAGACTGTCGAGCAGGTCGCGGTGCTCGAGGAAGGCCAGCTCGGAGGCCACGCGGAACGCCTGCTGACCGGGCGTGAGGTGGGCGGACAGGTCGAGACGACGGTCCTCGGTGGAATAGCGGTGCCACAGCCCGTCGGGCAGGTCGACGCGGCGGACGATGCGGACCCCGTGGGCCTCGGCCAGGCGGTGTTCGAGCTCGGCGCGGACGTCGCCGCGGTTGAGCCGGATGCGGGTGGTGAGATCCTCGGCGGCGGTGTCGAGGGAGTCGATGTAGTTCTGCCGTTGGTAGAAGTAGTCCCGCACCTCCTCGTGCGGCATGGACAGCACCGAGCGGTCGACCGAGCTGTCCGGGACGTTGCGGGTCTCGGTCAGCGCCGCGAGCAGATCCGCGGAGTTGCGGTAGCGCTGGTGCAGGAGCATGAAGGCACGGGCGAGTGCCGGGTGCGCGCGGACGAGGTCGACCACCTCGGCGGCCGGGACCTCGGCGGAGAGCTGCGTGTCGGTGAGCGCCTCGGTGACCGCCGCGATGAGCCGGGTGTCCGAGTCCGAGGCGAAGAACGCGGAGTCCACGCCGTAGACCTCGGAGATCTTCACCAGGACCCGGGAGGTGACGGGGCGGGCGTCCTTCTCGAGTTGGTTGAGGTACGACGACGACAAGCCGAGCGACTGCGCGAAGGCGGCCTGGGTCAGGCCGTTCTCCTCGCGCAGTCGGCGGAGTCGCGATCCCATATGTGAGGCCGTCATCGGCTTTCCCTCCGAGGTCCGTGGCGAGCCCCACAATCTTCGCAAACTTTGCAAAGAAGGCAAAGAAACTCGCCACATTCGCACTTGTCGCAGGTAGACGCGCTGCCTGCCATGTGGCATTGTGTCTGGCGTAAGGGGCCGTAACTCGCAAGAGTGCGAATCCGGACCCGCCCCCGAGACAGAAAAGAGTCGCGATGTCGAACATCGGCAAGGCACGTACCGCTGAAGAGATCCAGCAGGACTGGGACACCAACCCCCGCTGGAAGGGCATCACCCGCAACTACACGGCCGAGCAGGTCGCGGAGCTGCAGGGCACCGTCGTCGAGGAGCACACCCTCGCCCGTCGTGGCGCGGAGATCCTCTGGGACAAGGTCAACAACAAGGACTTCGTCAACTCCCTCGGCGCCCTGACGGGTAACCAGGCCGTCCAGCAGATCCGTGCCGGCCTCGAGGCCGTGTACCTCTCCGGCTGGCAGGTCGCCGGCGACGCCAACCTCTCGGGCCACACCTACCCGGACCAGTCGCTGTACCCGGCCAACTCGGTCCCGACCGTTGTCCGCCGCATCAACAACGCACTGCTGCGTGCCGACGAGATCGCCCGCATCGAGGGCGACACCTCGGTCGAGAACTGGCTCGCCCCGATCGTGGCCGACGCCGAGGCCGGCTTCGGTGGCGCCCTGAACGCCTACGAGCTGCAGAAGGCCATGATCAACGCCGGTGCCGCCGGTGTGCACTGGGAGGACCAGCTCGCGTCGGAGAAGAAGTGCGGCCACCTCGGTGGCAAGGTGCTGATCCCGACCAACCAGCACATCCGCACCCTGACCTCGGCCCGCCTCGCCTCGGACGTCGCCAACGTGCCGTCCGTGATCATCGCGCGCACCGACGCCGAGGCCGCGACCCTCATCACCTCCGATGTGGACGAGCGTGACCGCCCGTTCATCACCGGTGAGCGCACCGCCGAGGGCTTCTACCACGTCAAGAACGGCATCGAGCCGTGCATCGAGCGTGCGAAGGCCTACGCCCCGTTCGCCGACATGATCTGGATGGAGACCGGCACCCCGGATCTCGAGTACGCCAAGAAGTTCGCCGAGGGCGTCAAGGCCGAGTTCCCGGACCAGCTGCTGGCCTACAACTGCTCGCCCTCCTTCAACTGGAAGGCGAACCTGGACGACGAGACCATCGCCAAGTTCCAGAAGGAGCTCGGCGCGATGGGCTTCAAGTTCCAGTTCATCACCCTGGCCGGTTTCCACTCGCTCAACTACGGCATGTTCGATCTGGCCCACGGCTACGCCCGCAACCAGATGACGGCGTTCGTCGAGCTGCAGCAGCGCGAGTTCAAGGCCGCCGAGGAGCGTGGCTTCACCGCCGTCAAGCACCAGCGCGAGGTCGGCGCCGGTTACTTCGACCGCATCGCCACCACGGTCGACCCCAACACGTCCACCGCGGCGCTGAAGGGCTCCACCGAGGAGGGTCAGTTCCACTGACCACCGGTCGACCCCACACGGTCGACGCAGTAACAGCGTGAACACACCGGGGGCCGCGGCCGTCTCGACGAGGCGGCCCGGCCCCCGGTGGTGTCTCCACCCTCAAGTTCCCTCCTCCCGAAGGACCCTGGACAGATGAACAGCTCCCGCGACGGCGCCGACCCGGGGCGGATCACCCGCGTCGGCGTGGTGGGCGCCGGACAGATGGGCGCCGGCGTCGCCGAGGTGTGCGCCCGCGCGCATCTCGACGTCCTCGTCTGGGAGTCCACCCGGGAGCTGACCACCAGCGGCCGCGCCCGCATCCTCGACTCCCTGGACCGGGGAGTGTCCTCCGGCAAGATCACCGCCCGCGAGCGTGAGCAGGCCGCCCTGCGGTTGCGTTTCACCACCGACCTCGGCGACTTCGTCGACCGGCAGCTGGTCATCGAGGCGATCGTCGAGGACACCGACGCCAAGACCGCCGTGTTCCGCGAACTCGACGCGGTCGTCACCGACCCCGACGCCGTCCTGGCCTCCAACACCTCGTCGATCCCCATCATGAAGCTCGGCACGTGTACCGCCCGGCCCGAGCGCGTGATCGGTATGCACTTCTTCAACCCGGTTCCCGTGCTCCCGCTCGTCGAGCTGGTGAGCACCCTCGAGACCGGGGCCGCGGCCCGCGACCGGGCACAGGCGTTCGCCGAGCAGGTCCTGGGCAAACAGGTCGTCCACTCCGCCGACCGCGCCGGGGCCGTGGTCAACGCCCTGCTCGTGCCATACCTGCTCTCCGCCATCCGGATGGCCGAGTCCGGGTTCGCCACCCCGGAGGACATCGACAAGGCCATGGTCCTGGGCTGCGCCCACCCCATGGGGCCGCTCACCCTGGCAGACCTCGTCGGCCTGGACACCATCAAGGCGATCGCCGACTCGATGTACACCGAGTTCGCCGAGCCGCTGTACTCGCCGCCGCCGCTGTTGTTGCGGATGGTCGAGGCGGGCAGGCTCGGCAAGAAGAGCGGCCACGGTTTCTACCGCTATGACGCGCCGCGGGCGATGGCACGCGCCGCGCGCTGAGATCATGTCGTCGTCGTCGTCGTCGTCGTCACAGTCACCGC